>DVIP01000010.1 GCA_018711225.1 Candidatus Cryptobacteroides intestinipullorum
TTATGTGTCAGTAGTCAGGCTGCTGTCAGAGAACAAGTCGGGGATGACAAGGGAAGATATAGTCAAGGCCACCGGCTTGGAAGGAGCATTCCTCAGCAAGATATTGAAGAACCTTGAGCGTTGTGACTTCATCACAAGGTTGTCACAATATGGCAGCAAAGTCCGCAACAACATTTTCAGGCTTACGGATTTCTACACGCTGTTCTATTACAAGTTCATTGAATCCAACAATACCAAGGATGACAGATGGTGGAGCAACAACATGGATTCTCGTAGTGTATCCGCATGGATGGGGCTGAGTTTTGAATTGGTATGTCTGGGCCATCATAAACAGATAAAGGGCGCACTCGGAATAGCAGGAGTGGGAACCTCCATATCTACATGGCGGAGCAAAGCCGACACGGAAAAAGGAATACCCGGCTTTCAGATAGACATGATAATCGAACGTGCGGACAGGATTATCCACCTGTGCGAAATGAAATTCAGTACGGGGCAATATGGCATCACTGACAGCTATGAAATGAAACTGCGGGAGCGGATGGGACTGTTCCGGTTGGCGACAAAAAACAAGAAATCGCTTGTAATCACTTTTGTAACAACTTATGGTGTCGTGGGCGGAAAACATAAAAGCATCGTCCATAGCGAAGTGACTATGGACGATCTTTTTCAAGCTAAGGACAGCGGCAAATGAAAAACCTTTGACGGCTCATCTGTTGTTGTCCAGTATTTCCAGCAGGCTGTTCATTTTTTCACCTCTCTTGAAGCAGATATACTCTATTTCACCGGGCTTGAGATAGCCTTTGTTCAGGGATGCAAACCTGCGGTCCAGTTTTTTCCCTTCCCTGCAGACACGATCCAGGTCCTCTGCCAAGGCAGCAGCACGGCTTCTGTCATAGGCAGAGGATTCGTATATTGTCTCGATAAGTTTGTATTCGAGATAGTTGATGCGTATGTCCAGCATCAGCTGCAGATGGCGGATTTCCTCTTTGTTGTCTTTCGGGTGCAGGGTCAGCAGTTTGTCTCTCATGTTTTTGGCGTCAGAAAGGACATCCGCGATTTTTCTGCCTTCGGAATCCTCGCCTGTCCTGCTTGAAACCGTTTCCTGAGGCATGGAGAAATAGTCCCAGAGAATGCCGGCCTGCGTCTCGTCGAAACCGAACCTGGATGCCGCATAATCATATATGAATTCCTTCGGATCGAGCGGTTCTTCCATGTTGAAGGCTTTGGCTGCTGCAGCATTCAGGATTCTGAACCCCGACTCCGGATAAACGAGACGGACAGGCTGCATATTCATGATTTCATTTTCGTTGTCAAAATGGAATCCGTAAATGCCGCTTGTAGACCATGATGTCTCTATCATTCCCTTGTATCCGTGCGCCCTCGCGTATGGGACGAAGGTGGCGAGATTGGTGAAATGCTTCATCCACTGCGTCAGATAAATGTTGTCCGGATAAGAGCGGAGCGAAGTGGCTCCCCAGATTTCCACACATGAATCGTAGATATTCTGCAGTTCACCGAAATGGTTGACATCCCAGCCGTAATTCCAGTCGACCAGTATGACTTCTTCCGGCAGACTGTCTATAGCTTCAGGGTAAGCAAGTATTATGTCAGCCCACATGACCGGGATCTTTCCCATATCGAGGACTAGCCTGCACATCCTGTTTACGTAATCTACGAAAAGTTTGGACTTCCCGTGTTCCCGGACAAATTCCCCGCATTCCCTGCACTTGCCGAGAAGGTATGTCTCATCCGCACCTATATGGAAATATTTTGAAGGATGCAATGCCGCCACTTCCCTGAAAATTTCCCTGAAGACAGGTTCGGCCTCATCCGCTTTCAGAGGACATACCTGGGAAGGATCCTTGGGGTCTTCCCGTAGAGCATGATATCGTTCATGCCTTAGTATGTACTCAGAGTGTCCCAGACAGTTCTGCAGGGGTATTACATCTATTCCCAGTTCCCGGCAGTATGCTACGAATTCCCTGACCTCGTCGGCAGTGAATGAATACCGGTTACATAAGGTGGCGTTTCTGTCAAACGGAAAAGAGGCTTCCCATTCCATGATTATGGCATTCATCCCCATGGCTGAGATGGTCTCAGCCTGTTTTTTCAGTGAGGCAAGAGTGCGGACTTCGGTTCTGAAATCCACGTATGCTGCCTTGATTCCGAAATCTTCGGTCTTTTCTGCGGCAGAGGTTTCCTGCCAGCCGGATGCGGCCAGAAGTCCCAGTGCGAAGACCGCACTTGTAATCAGTGTTTTCATATTGATGCCTTTCATAATTTTATGAATATTTTCTTCTTATACAGCAGCAAACCTGGAATCCATGTAATCAGGACAATGAAGATTGCATAGACAAGTGATCCCAGGTATTTTCCGAATACGGGAGACAGCCATTGCGAGTACATGTATGTCTTGATACTCATCCCCAGACCTTCGCAATGCATATCCATGAATGATGAGAAAATCTGGCACAGCAGATACAGAAACAGTGGATTCATGCCGAATACGCGGAAGAATCCTGTCCCTGAACTCCTGCCTTTCATGTCTATGTGGCAGACCAGGGCTGACAGGACCAGACAGGCGGCTCCTGTAGTGACAAGTGTAAAAGAAGAACTCCAGATCTTCTTGTTTACAGGGTCCGCATACTGGAGGACAAAACCTGCCAGAAGTGCAAGTGTGCCGACAGAGAATATCTCAAGCAGCGGCTTTTCCTTTTCGGAGCAGGATTTCAGAAGTTTTCCCACGTAAGCCCCGTACATGACCTGTGCGGTTCTGGGGAATGTTGACAGTATGGATTCCGGTTCGAATCCTATCGCCGTACCGTCCGGAAGATATTCCTGCATCAGATGTTGTTCACCCAGCAGCAGATAATCCACTCTGGCGATGATATTCATGTCGGAGAGGGAATAACCTCCGGCAATATTCAGAAGGATCACATATCCTATAAGTATTACTGAAGGGATTATCAGCAGCATGGCCCTGTTTTTTATTCGCAGGACAATAAGCGCGGAGAAAAGATATGCTGCGGCAAGTCCCTGAAGCACACCCATGATGCGCAGTGTACCCCATGAAAACGAGCCTGAGCATAGATCCGAGATGATACTGAGCAACAGTCCGGCAAGGAACAGCAGGACGCTTCTTGTCAGAATCTTCCTTACCCGTTCCCATACGGGTTTCTGGGGATTGCACGCAGAGGAAAAACTCAGGGACACTCCCATCATGAACACGAAAAACGGATAAATAAGGTCAGTAGGAGTAAGTCCGTTCCATTCGGCGTGCAGGAGCGGTGCATACACGTATGACCATGAGCCCGGGTTGTTCACAAGAAGCATTGCGGCAATGACAATACCTCTCATGACATCAAGTGAAATAAGCCGTCCCTGTCGTTCCATGGCATCAGAATTATCTAAATTACATGCTTTTACAAAGTAAGCTTTTTTTACATGCGGGAAAGTGTCGATAATCGTCATTTTCTCTTCATTTTGCGTCAAACGTCATTCGAAAACGACGTTTTGTGAGGATACGTATACGTTTTCTGAAATATTTCGGGCCGACAATAGACATAAATTTGCCTGTACAAACCACCAGTTCCAATGTCAGCCGATACAAATACTTCAAATTCGGGAAAAACCTCAATGACGGCCATGGTCATCCTTGGCCTGATGTTTTTCATTTTCGGGTTCACGTCCTGGATCAATTCCATGCTTGTCCCCTTTTTCAAGGTGGGATGCGAGCTGAACCATTTCCAGTCATATCTCATAGTGTTCACGATGTATTCCGCATATCTGATCATGGCTTTGCCTGCCGGAAACATCCTGAAGAAATCCGGATATAAGAAAGGTATAATGGCCGGTTTCTTCATTGTCGCATGCGGTGCCCTGCTTTTTGTTCCTGCGGCGATATGGAGGTCATACCCCCTGTTCCTGGCCGGATCATTCGTAATGGGGCTTGGTTCCGCCATGCTTCAGTCCGCGGCCAACCCTTATGTCACTGTCATCGGACCGATCGACACCACCACCAAAAGGATGGCTATCATGGGTATATGCAACAAAATGGCCGGACTTCTGGCTCCGCTGATCTTCGCCGCTGTGATATTCACGCAGCAGGACCAGGCCACATTTGATCTTCTCGAAACCGGGACTCTGGATCCGGTGAGCAGGGAAGCCATGCTTGACAGTCTTGTCAGAAGAGTCATCGTTCCTTACAGCATATTCGCCGCATTCCTTTTCTGTACAGGTATAGCCATACGCTATTCGAAGCTGCCGGAGATAGACCTGGAAGAGCGGAACAGCGCCCCTGAAGGTGTTTCGGACGGCAAGACTTCCGTATTCCAGTTCCCGTATCTCATACTGGGCGTGGTAGCCATGTTCCTTCATATAAGCACACAGGTGGTTACCGTAGATACGATCGTCAGTTACGCTGGATCTTTCGGAATAAATATGATGGATGCGAAAGTGTTTCCTTCATTCACTTTCGCACTCGTGATACTCGGCAATATTCTGGGAGCCGTTCTGATTCCGAAAGTGATATCACAGACCAGAATGTTCCAGGTATGCTGTATTCTGGGACTCGTACTTTCTGTCGGCGTGATATCGGGAACGCGCATTGTCAGTTTCATGGGTATGGATGCCGGCCTGTCCATCTGGTTCCTGGTGGGCCTCGGACTTGCCAACAGCCTTATATATGCCGGGATCTGGCCTCTGGCCATACGCAATCTTGGACGGTTTACGAAGACCGGATCCTCAATGTTGGTCATGGCCCTTTTCGGCAATGCTGTCACTCCGCTGTTATACGGTGCAATAGTTGACCATGCCACGCCAAGAATCGCTTATCTGTGCATTCTTGTTCCTGGCTTCCTGTACCTGACATGGTACTCGCTGCACGGTTACAAAATCACATCATGGACTAAAAGACAAAGGATATGAGATACAGGATATTCAATGGCAGAATAATCACGCCATACAGGATTATCGGTGACGGATACGTCCTGGTCGAGGACGGCAAGATAACGGAAGTCGGACGCGGAAATCCCGATATTGACGGTTGCACAGGAATAGACGCCGGCGGCAGATATGTCTCACCGGGTTTCATAGATATCCATACTCACGGTGCAGGAGGCTATGACTTTATGGACGGGAGTACGGAGGCATTTACGGATGCAGCGAAAATGTATGGCAGACATGGCGCGACACTGATTTTCCCGACAACTCTTACAAGCACGGATGAACTGTTGTTCAAGACTTTTGACCTGTACCGGGAAGCCTGTGCCGGTAGGACCTGCGGCGCCGCTTTCGGGGGCCTGCATCTGGAAGGGCCGTATTTCGCACCTTCGCAGAAAGGCGCGCAGGATCCGAGATATCTGAGGAATCCTGTCGCTGATGAATACATGGAAATACTGGACCGCGGGGACGGCATCATCGCAAGGTGGTCTCTCGCTCCTGAACTCGAAGGGGCCGGAAATCTCGGAAGAGAACTAGTAAGGAGGAAGATTGTGCCGGGAATTGCCCACACGGATGCCACATACGGTGAAATACAGGAAGCTTTTGAGAACGGTTTCAGGCTTCTGGTCCATTTCTATTCCTGCATGAGCACAATACGGCGAGAAAAAGGTTACCGCATCGCGGGCGTGACGGAGAGCGGATACGGTATTGACGAAATGGATATCGAAATCATAGGAGACGGAATACATGTACCTCCCGACCTGCTGAAACTGGCGTACGGTATCAAGGGTGCGGAACATATTGCACTTGTCACTGATTCCATGAGAGGGGCCGGGATGCCCGACGGGGAATACATGCTCGGAAACTGCAGGGACGGACAGCTGGTGAAAGTCACGGGAGGTGTAGCCAAACTGCTGGACGAGACAGCGTTTGCAGGCAGTGTCGCGACTATGGACCGATGTGTCAGAACAATGTACAGGGAAGCCGGCGTACCATTGTGCGATGCCGTGCGCATGGCCACGTCCACTCCTGCGAGGATAATGGGTATCTCAGACGTGAAAGGCACTATAGCGCCGGGAATGGATGCAGACCTCACTGTCTTCAATGACAATATCGAAGTGGCTTTCACCATGTCAGGAGGCAATATCATTTACAATAACATTAAAGGATAGAAAGATGCATATCACCAGAAACAATGTCAACCTGAATGTCTTTGAGACAAGAGAGGAAATGGGCCGTGCAGGTGCGTCGCTTGCAGCCTCTGAAATCAGACGGATGTTATCCGTAAAAGAGACTGTGAATATTCTCTTTGCGGCCGCCCCGTCCCAGAATGACATTCTGAAAAGCCTGTCGGAAGAACAGGGAATAGATTGGAGCAGGGTCAATGCATTCCACATGGACGAGTACATAGGACTTCCGGAAAACGCACCACAGTCTTTCGGGAACTATTTGTATGAGCATTTCTTCAAATTCAAGAATTTCAGAAATATATACTATATCAGCAAAAGCGGGAATGATATAGAGAGCATTTGCAGGAACTATTCGGAACTTCTGAGGGAAAACGCCATCGACATAGGCTTTCTGGGAATCGGTGAAAACGGGCATATCGCCTTCAATGACCCGCATATTGCGGATTTTAATGACCCTCTTGCCGTAAAAGTCGTGGAACTGGATGACGTCTGCAGGCAGCAGCAGGTGAATGACGGATGTTTCCGCTCTCTGAAGGATGTGCCGGAGAAGGCGGTCACCCTGACAATCCCGGTATTGTTTTCCATCCCGGTGATTTTCTTTACGGCTCCGACGATAAACAAGGCAAAGGCCATACATGATATGGTTTACGGATCCATAAGTACAGAATGTCCGGCCTCAATATTACGCAACCATAAACATACCTGTATCTTCCTGGATACTGCAAGCGCATCCCTTGTAATTTAACCTCGGCACCGGATGAAAGACGGCCTTATCAAGATACTTCTTCTGACGGATTTCTCCAGCGGGTACAGCAGAGATGTCCTCCGCGGTGTAGTAAGGTATGCACAGAAGAAGAAGGGGTGGGCCTTCTACCGGTTGCCACTTCATTTCAAGATGATTTACGGAAGTCAGGAGATTGTCAGGTGGGCGAAAAAGTGGAAAGTCGATGCGATTATTGCACAGATCAACGATATCGACCTGAAAGTCCTCCAGTCCCTGGGTATTCCGATCATTGTCCAGAACTATACCGACAGGCTTGCAGGAGTATGCAATCTTACCGGTGACTATGTGGGTACGGGAAGAATGGCCGCCGATTATCTGATTGGTCTGGGCTACAAGGATTTCGCATATTATGGCATAAATGACACGGTGTGGTCGAGGGAGCGGTATGAAGGTTATGCGGAAAGGCTTGATGAGAAGGGGTTTCCTCCTCCGCACGCGTATTTCGAGAAAGGAAAGGGAAACGAGTCCGGCATAGCTCCGAATTTCGACTCTATCGGCAAATGGCTCAGAAACCTGCCTGAAAATACAGCGGTATTCGCCTGCGATGATTATCATGCGCTGTATCTTGCTGAGACCTGTCAGATCCACGATATTCCCGTACCGGACAGGATTGCGATTCTCGGAGTGGACAATGACGAACTTTTGTGCAATATATCTACCCCGAAACTTTCCTCAATCGTAATCGATGCGGAAAACGGAGGCTACCGGACTGCACAGGTCCTGGACAAACTGATAACGGAAAATATTAAAAAGACGGTAAACATCACCGTTCCTCCCATACAGGTCATCACACGGGAGTCTACCCAGAAGTATGTAATCCAGGAAAAATATGTGAAAATAGCCGTAGACTACATAAAGGAACATTATGCTGATGACATCAGTGTGAATACTATTCTGGACCTTGTCCCCATTTCCCGAAGGGTATTTGAAAAGCGCTTCAAGGAAAATACCGGGGAATCCATTTACCGGTTCATAGTGAAATACCGGATAGAGAAATTTTCCATGCTGTTGCTTAGCAGTGACGATCCCATAGAGGATCTGGCTGTCAGCTGCGGCTTTTCCGATTTCAAGAACATTTCCAGGTGTTTCATGAAGTATAAAGGCGTGACGCCTTCCGAGTTCCGTAAGCGCAAGGGCGAGTAAAATATCCATGAGACGCAAAGTGAGGTGAGAAACCCGTTTATTGAGCATAGGACGAATCGTTTATGCGATATTTTTGCTTTAACCACTGAAATGACACTGAATGAAAATAGGAATCGACATAGGCAGCGCGACCATAGGACTGGGGCTCGTCGAAAACGGAATTGTCAAGACAAAGACCAGCAATCCGTCTTTCCGCAAGGATGTCTCGCCCGAAGATTCGATACGGTATCTTGAAAATCTTATCGACATATTGATGGATGACAATG
Source organism: Candidatus Cryptobacteroides intestinipullorum (assembly GCA_018711225.1). GTDB lineage: Bacteria > Bacteroidota > Bacteroidia > Bacteroidales > UBA932 > Cryptobacteroides > Cryptobacteroides intestinipullorum. The sequence continues at coordinate 8,325 of DVIP01000010.1, forward strand.
TCGAAAGTATCGGTATCGGTGTCCCGTCGGTAGCCGGCCCGGTGAAAGGTGGGGCCCGGGGAATGGCGGAGGTCCTTTCAGGTGCCAATATCAGTCTAAAGGACGAGCTGGAAAGACATTTCCGCATACCCGTGAGTGTGAACAACAGGGCCGGCTGTTTTGCTCTGGGGGCATACGAGACCGGTTGCCGTCAGGGTTGCAACAAGGATGAAATACTGGTCGGGATTACCCTGGGAGCGGAGCCTGGTGTCGGTATCGTCTGCGGAGGAAAGCTTTTCAACGGCAGGAATGCAGGAGCAGGGGAGATATGTTTCCTCCCATACAGAGACAGCTGCCTTGAAGACTATTGCGGATACCGGTTTTTCGAGAAGGCAGGCACTACTTGCAAGGAGGCGGCGGTTTCGGCCGGGGCAGGACATGAGTTGTCTCTGAAAATGTTTGAGGATTTCGGAAGGCATCTCGGACATCTCGTTACTGTCGTCCTTTATGCGTATGACCCGGACAGGATAGTAATCGGAGGCGTGATAGCCAATTTCCATCCTTTTTTCATGGAATCAATGAAAGAATACATAGACGGAAAATTCCGTTATAAGGCAAGTCTGGATTCGCTGGCCATCGATATCCAGACAGACGAAAATACACCGATCATAGGTGCAGCCAACCTATGACACAAAAAAACTAATTACCAATGGACAGACTGAACCTGATTCTAAAAATGACAGTCTTGTTGATGACAGGCTTCATTTCGATGCAAGGAGTTTTCGGACAGACCGGCAATCAGCAGATTTCCGGGGTTGTAACCGATGAGTACGGAGAACCTCTGATAGGGGTATCTATCGTCATCAAGGGAACCTCCACTGGAGTTATTTCCGATCTGGATGGCAGTTATTCCATATCTGCCGCACCCGGAAGCATCCTTGTCTACACGTCTCTGGGTATGAGACCGGAGGAGCGTACCGTCGGCAAAAGCAGCATAATGAACGTCACGCTTGCGACAAATGCCGAACTGATGGATGAGGTAGTTGTGACCGCTTTTGCCACTCAGAAAAAAGTGAATGTCACTGGTGCCATATCCAGTGTATCGGGAGAGGATATCCTTTCCGCTCCTGTTTCAAATATCTCGAATGCTCTTGTCGGTGTCACACCGGGTATAAGTGCCGTACAGACCGGAGGAGAGCCTGGAAGAAACCAGGCGGACATAACCATACGAGGCGTGGCGACATACGGCAGTTCTGCCCCTCTGATTGTCATAGACGGAGTAGAACAGGCGGCAGAACAGGCTTTTACGGCATTCAATACGCTTGATCCTAACGATATAGTAAGTATCAGCGTCCTCAAGGATGCGTCATCCACTGCAGTATATGGTATAAGGGCCGCAAACGGTGTGATCATAGTTACCACCAAACGAGGTGAAATCGGAAGGCCGAAAATCAGTTTCAATGCCAATTACGGTTTTACCAAGGCCACGCAGCTTCAGAAAGGCATATCATCCGCACAGTGGGCATCAATGAGGAATGAGGCCATATACAATGAGATAAACGGTTTCGGAGACACTTCCCTTCAGGGTTCCCTCTATGACGAGGCTGATTTGTGGAAATTCAGGAACAACCGGGATTTTCTGCCGGGAGAAGTAGACGCTATGTCATGGCTGAGTGATGCGCAGAAACAGCAGCTCAAGAATTCCGACGCCCTTTATTATGGCAGTCACGACTTGTACAGCGAACAGTTCGGGGAATACGGCCCGCAGTGGCAGGCTAACGTGAACATATCCGGAGGTACGGAAAAGGTGAAATATTTCGTATCTGTCGGATATTTCAACCAGCAAGGTATCACGCAGCGGATAAAATACTACGGAGCCGACTCCAGTTCATCATTCGAACGTTACAATTTCAGAACGAATGTCGACATGGATATCATAAAGAATACCACTATATCTGTGGACATATCCGGACAGTTCGGTACGACCAAAGGTCCTGGAGTGGGTTCCGATCCTGATGATATAGAGGGCCGTTATACCGCCATCATGCAATACATATATGACGGAAACCCGTTTATGACTCCCGGAATCATAGACGGACATCTGATAAGCGGCTTTGACCGGCCTGCGGGGTCAGTACAGCAGGTGCTTTATGAAAAGACGGCAAGTACGGTCGGTGACCAGAATGCAGTCTACAATCTCTTGATGGCAGGGACCGGAACGACATTCAATTCTCTGCTCAACGGTACCCTGAAGTTTCGCCACCAGTTCAACTATCTCCTGGACGGTCTGAGCCTGCAGGCATCCATAAACTATCAGGACAATTACAACAAATATGTCACGGTATCTCCGTCCATTCCGTCTTATCAGGTCAGGAGAAGTGCCGACAATCCGAACGAACTTGAATATTTCGGAGGCTCCCTGTCTCCGGCATCGTTCTCTTCAACGGCCTATTCCAACTGGAACAAACTGTACCTTGATGCGGGGCTTTACTATAACAACACATTCAACGGTCACAGCGTAGGTGCCCTGCTCCTGTGGAAGGCATCCATGTATACAATGCCGAACGATTCTCACAACACTCCGTCCGGTATAATGGGTCTGGTCGGGCGTGTCACATACGACTACAGGCAGCGCTACATGGCCGAATTCAATATGGGGTACAACGGTACGGAGCAATTCGCGGAAGGCAAGCGTTTCGGATTCTTCCCGGCATTCTCTCTCGGATGGGTGCCTACGAACGAGCCGTTCTTCCCTAAAAACGATATTCTTACTTTCCTGAAAATACGAGGCTCCTACGGTGAGGTCGGAAACGATATGCTGGGCTCCAGCCGCTACCTTTATCTCCCGAATACGTACAGCCTTGACAGATTGGGATATTATCTCGGCACATCTGACGGTTCATCAGAGAATGCATATTATGCCGGAGCTACTGAAGAGTCTATCGGAAATCCGAACGTGACGTGGGAAAAGGCCCGGAAATATGACATAGGTGCGGAACTGAGATTTTTCAATGACAGGCTTTATGCGAATTTCGACTATTTCCATGAAGACAGGCGTAACATCCTCACAAGGCTCGGAATCATACCCGGAACCTACGGGGTCAGTGCAGACAAGATACCTCCGGTAAATGTGGGTGTGACAAAGAACCACGGATATGAGGTGATTGTAGGGTGGAAAGACCGTGTCGGCAACTTCTCCTACGAGATTGAGGCCAACTACAGCTATGCACGGAACAAGATAATATACAAGGCGGAAGCCCCGAACCCGTATGACTGGATGAACGAGACCGGACACAGTATAGGACAGTCGTACGGACTCAAGACCGACGGGCTTTACGATACTGTGGAGGAACTGAATTCCCGCCCGTACAATACTTTCACCGGAGGCAGGGCCACTCTCGGCGACATAAAATACATTGACCTCAACGGAGACGGTCTCATAGACAACAAGGACTATGCTCCGATAGGATATCCGAACAGGCCGTTGTCTGCCTTCGGACTGAGACTTGGCTTCCATTACAAAGGGTGGGATCTCAACATGTTGTTTTCGGGTACTGCGCAAGGCTCATTCTACATCCGCAGGATATCCATTCCTTATTACAAGAATGCCGGAAATGCTTTCAAATGGCAGTATGACGGGAGATGGACACCTGAAAAATATGCTTCGGGCGAAACCATTACATATCCGAGGGCTACATACAATGCGACGACCACGAGTCACAACTTCCTGGACAGTGACTACTGGATGATCCCTAATGACCACTTCAAATTGAAGAACATCGAACTCGGATATACGCTTCCGTCCAGACTGCTGAAAAAAGCGAAAATCTCCTCCGTGCGCTTTTATGCTACAGGAAACAATGTATATACTTTCTTCAGTCGGCTGAAGAAAATAGGAATCGATCCGGAGACAAAGAGCACTAAAAACTATTCTTATGTCTATCCGATCACTTCAACCTTCATTTTGGGCGTAACTATCCAATATTAAAAACAAGTCAGTATGAAAAAAATTATAAGAATCATTCTGGTCGCCTGGGCAGTTTTCGCCAGCTCTTCATGTCAGGATGTTTTCCTGCAGAAGCCGGATGTGTCAGGCACCGTAGATCTTGAGAAGGTATTCTCTTCTTCAAAAAATGCCGAATCGGTTCTGTTCCGCTGCTACAGGGATGCGCTCGTGCACGGATGGCCAGGCGGACTTGGCTGGAGCCACGGGACGCTCGGCTCGATATGTGGAGAACTGAGCAAGGGCTACTCATGGCATGCCACATGGACGATATGCGATGCAGGACTGACTTCCACTCCTGCCAAGAATGCAAATTCGGACACGGCAGGAGCCGATGATTTCGGGCAGAACTGGGAATGTATCCGCGAATGCTTTATCGTGAGGGAAAACATAGACAGGGTTCCGGACATGTCGGACGAAATGAAAGGATATGTAAAGGCCGAGGCCACGGCTCTGATAGCCTACAGATATATGGGGATGTTCTACCGCTACGGCGGCGTACCTATCGTCCGCAAGGCATTCGAGTCTACGGATCCGGATATCTACGTGGAACGTGCGACCTTGCAGCAGACTCTGGATTATACTCTCGAACTGATTGACGAGGCGTACAAAGGCCTGCCTGACTCCTGGGCAAATGTCGGGGGAGCAGGTATCTATACCGGCAGGGTCACAAAGGGGGCAGTGCTGGCCATGAAAGCCAGGCTTCTCATGTTTGCAGCCAGACCGCTATTCAACAGCGCCGAACCGTACCTGAGTTTTGATAATGCGAGCTACAACGACAGGATTTGTTTCGGACAGTATGATGCCGGAAGATGGGATGATGCCATCAAGGCCAATGAAGCAGTCCTGACATGGGCAGCCGCGAACGGATATGAACTCATCAATACCGGAGGTGCAGGCATCGGATCCCCGAACCCAAACGCGCTGCAGGACTACGGGACCGCCACTTCGACACCAAACAACAGGGAAGTGCTGCTGGCATACAAATTAGACGAGCCGGGAGAGATTGCCCTTTACTACAATACGTCAGGGTTCTACGGAGACTATATCGGAGACAACTCGGATAACGGTACACGCGGAATGCTGACAAACCAGCTCGAAAAATACTACGACAAGGACGGCAATGACATCGACTGGCCGAAAATCGGAGAGTCCGCCCCGCGTCCGGCAAGCAACTGGATAGAAAACATGGAAAATGCGGAAGCCAGGCTCAGGGCCGATCTGTGTACTATCGGTATCGAAACTCTGTCCAATCCTGGAGTCAGCAAATGGCAGCCGACAGGATGGGGCAGGCGTACAGTGAATATGGAAATCAATCCGGACGAGACTTCCGCAGCCTTTCCCGGATTGCCGTCCGGAG
>DVIP01000097.1 GCA_018711225.1 Candidatus Cryptobacteroides intestinipullorum
CCGCTATGACCCTTTCGACAGGCAGTCCTGCTTCGGCCCGGCATCAAGGGATTACTGGGGCATTACAAGAATAGGCATAAAATTCACTTACTTCATTAAATGATACGGAAATGGATGCGATAAGAACAATCATGATACTGACGGCTGCATTTATGGCCATATCCTGTTCCGGACTCAGGAAAGCTGCCGGTTCCGAAGAAAAAGTTTCCGTAGACTGTGTTGCAGAAATAGACTATTCGGGAGCAGGGACAGCAGATATAGACATTACGGCGGAAGTGCCGGAAAGATTCAGGAATCCGAATACCGGAATCATGTTGGTCCCGACACTTGTCTCAAAGGACGGAACGAAAAGGATTCCGCTTCTTTCATGTATTGTGGAAGGTTCTCTGCACAATACTTTCAACGGCAGAAATGACATATATGAACCGGACCTCTCAGACAGCATATCCGTAAGAAAAAGATACAGCCGGCACGGTGCTACGGGATTGGAAAGCCGTAATGCCGTCAGCTTCGAGGAATGGATGAGGGAAAGTTCTGTCCATGTGGACATTTATGCCGATGCTTATGGCCGCAGGGTGCTTCTTTCTTCCAAGGTATTCCCGGTTTCTGCAGCGGACCCGAATACTTTTGCGGATCTGGAATTTATAGAAAAATATTTCCATGTGTGGCCGACGGAAATGCCGGAGACAGCGGACTTTTCTCCTTTTGCAGACGGATTCCTTTTCATGGTGGATTCCGACTCCATTGATGATGAGAGTATCCGCTCAGAAATGACGGAGTATGTCCGCAGCGTGCTTTCCAGGAGCGATGTCAAGGATTATTCGGTGTCAGTGGAGGTGTCGAATTCCCCGGACGGCAGTGTGGAGTATAACAGGAATCTCGGAAACAACAGGATTGAGTCCGTGAAAACCCTGCTTTCTGAAGCAGGAGTCGATATGGGCAGATGCGGATTTTCTGTAATTGAAGAGAACTGGGACGGAGTCAGGCAGGCTGTGGCTGAAGGATTTTCTGAACATAAGGATGAAATCCTTGCTGTCGTGGATTCCGTTGCAGACCCTGACTTGAGGGAGAATATCATCCGGGACAGGTTTTACAGAGAATGGCAGGACCTGAGACGCGATGTATATCCTGGTCTCAGATATTGCAGCATTGAAATCACGGGCAGCATCCGTCCGGATTCATTCAGTGTGTCAGGGAATCAGATCCATGTGCAGGAAAGTGAAGCCGATGCGGCCGCACTGAACGAATCAATGATAGAGGAAGTGATGTCCGGGGATTACAAGGGCGCCGAATCTGTGGCCGACCGCATTCCAAATTCAGGTATTGCCGAAAAGATACTGTACAACAAGGCTTTGGTGTATCTGAAAAACGGACGCAAGGACGAGGCGGGAGCCTTGTTGAGGAGATGCTCCGGAATCAGTGAAGCCAGATATAATCTTGCTGTGCTTTATGTCATGTCCCGGGACTATGCGGCAGCGGAGCCGTTGCTTGAGGACTGCGACTGCATCAACAGGGCTGTAGTGAAAACCGCCCTCGGGAAAGAGGCCGAGGCCAAAGACATCCTTATTCTTCTTCCTGATTCCGATGCCAAGGCCGGACTTGTAGAAATGCTTGAAAAATAAGAACCATAAAATGTTTGAATTATGAGAAAGAATGTTATTCCGTGGATTGTCAGTCATCTGGCGGCCATTATATCCATTCTGTTCCTGCCGGCAGGCTGCCTGAAGGAGGAAGTTCCGTATCTCACTCTCAGTGTGGAAGGGGAGATTGAGATGGACTATGACGGAGGTACCGTTTCCGTGGAGGTCAAGACAAATCAGGACTGGACGGCAGTGTCAGATGCCGCATGGTGTGTCGTTTCCGGCGGGGAAGGTTCATACAAGGGAGAATTTGTGATAACTGTAGAACCGAATGAGGGGACTGCGGACCGGAAGGCTGAAATAACCGTGTCCGGCGGTCTGTGCAGTGCCGTGATTACAATAGTACAGACTCCGCAGGAAGCGGACTTTTCTGTCTCGGCAAGTGAGATAACCTTTGTCAACAGTGCCGATACATACAGACTTGTCGTGACATCCAATTATCCATGGAAAGCGGTATCATCTTCATCATGGTGTACACTTTCCGCGGATGAGGGCGAGGGTAATGCAGTCGTAGAGATAGCTGCTGAGGCGAACGGCACCGGAGAAGACAGGGAAGCCTTGCTCACGTTCACGGTCGGGACGGGAGGAAAGCCCATTGTCAGGACAGTGAGTGTAAGACAAAGCGCCGATTCTTACTTTCTGGAATTGCCGGTAACGGAATTTTCGACGGGCAAGGCCGGAGGAAGCCTTGAAGTCGCTTATTTGGTCGGAGGAGCCGGCGTCGAAGTGGAATGCTCCTGCGGAGCGGAATGGATAGCCCCGGCATCTGTTTCCGACGGTAAGGCAATATTGGAAATATCGGAAAACCTTACTGGCGAAGACCGTACTGCTGAGGTTGCGTTCAATACGACGGGACAGCCTGGTGCGCCTGTCGTGTGCAGGATTTCCGTGACACAGTCGGGAGAGGCATCTGCGCTTGATCTGCTCGTATCTGAAATCACCCTTGTTTCCAAAGGAGAAGAAATGCGGATACCGTTTGTCGCTACCGGACAAGTCGAGGTGAGAAGTTCGTCCGACTGGTGCAAGGCAAGCCTTCAGGGCGATGATATAGTCATTTCCGCCGATATGAATGTCGAAGAGGACAGGGAGGCGTATGTCACAGTGTCCCTTACGGAAGAAGACGGGCAGACATTGTCCAAGGCTGTTAAGGTGATTCAGCCTGTGACGGAACTTTTCTTTGAATTTGACAATCCGTCCATATCCCTCAGTTACGATGCATCCGTCGGCTATGTCCAGCTGAATTCCACCGGAGACTGGAAACTCAACAATACCGAGGGAACGGATATACCGCGGTGGCTGACCGTATCTCCTTCATCCGGTACGGGAGACGCCCTGATATCCCTTTCGGTGCAGAAAAACCAGTTCAACAGGGAAAGGAAGACCCAGCTGTCGTTTACCAATACCCTGCTGAACAAGTCGGTTTCCCTTCAGATAATCCAGGAAGCCAATCCGAACGGAATCGAGGATTACAAGCATCTCGGCAAGGGATACGATGCTTCAGGCGAATATGCGGCTGACGCGTATGTCCGGAACTCCATCCTGGACATCGACAAACTCATGGAAAACGGATACATAGCGGACGTACTCAACCTTAATTCTACGGAAGAACGGTATATCTACGCCAAGACCATGGAGGAATATCAGAGCCAGTTGTCTACAAAGGCAGGCATTTCAGCCAATTACCTCGGCTTCTCCGCCTCCGTTTCGACCTCGTTCTCCGAGTCGGCCTTGTCGTCGGCGGAAAACGAATATTCTTCGTTCCGTCACATTACCAAGAAACAGTCCTACAAGATTCTGCCGAATCTGACGGCTGAAGATCTCAAGTCAAGCGTGATGCCTGAAGCCCAGACCGACATAGACAATATGGCGGCCACCGACCTGTTCCTGAAATACGGTACGCATGTAATCACAGGGTTTGTCCTCGGAGGTTCGCTCGACTATTCTATGAGTGCGGATGTCAGCGTGATGGAAGAAGCGGTTGACTGGGGTATCGCCACTTCGGGAGGATTCGAGCTCCTGTCGATGGGTGGGTCTGCCTCTGTAGAGTTCTCGTCTTACGAAAAAATGAGGAATGAGGCGGCCAATTTCGAGTCTTCACTCAGGGCCCGCGGCGGGGAATCACAGTATGCCTCGCAGAATCCGAATGTTTCGGAATCCACATACAATGAATGGCTTGCAAGCCTTGAAGATCAGAGCAAATGGGTGATGATTGACTACGATGGCTCGCAACTGATTCCTATCTGGGAATTTGCATCCTCCCCGTCCAGAAAATCTGAGCTTGAAGCTGCGGCGAAGTCTTATTTGGCCAAACCTCCTGTCGTCCAGCAGACGACTCACCGGACTCTGACAGTGACTCTTCTCAAGATAGGCTATCTTTCCGATGATGCGGGTAACACGGCGGAACTCACGAATGAATTCTGGTACACCGTTGACGGCAAACAGGAACAGCATCTCGGAAAATTCTACCAGGAAGTTCCTGATAATTCCGGAGATAATCCTGACAGCTGGAA
>DVIP01000098.1 GCA_018711225.1 Candidatus Cryptobacteroides intestinipullorum
TATGCTTACCTTTGCATTCTCAAATCGCGGGGTAGAGCAGTTGGTAGCTCGTCGGGCTCATAACCCGGAGGCCGGAGGTTCGAGTCCTTCCCCCGCTACCAAGCAGGACACTTCATTCGAGGTGTCCTTATTTTTTATATCTCCACCCCTCACAGAACGCACCGCAAAGCCGATTTTTATTCCGACATCACCATACGAGCAGCACCGGAAGCAAGATTGTCTCGGGCAGCAGTCCATGCAGACCCGACTTGGAATCCGGGTATCATCCGCATCACAAGAAAACAACAAATGTCAGCAATCCGGATTTTTTCTTAATTTTGGAAACACAACCACAGACCACGAGATATGAGAGGATTTATCATATATCATATAATCCCGATTTTAGTTTCAGGAACAGTATTATTATCCTGCAGCAATAACAAATACAGTCCCGAAATAAGACAGGCCCTTGCAGAGCTGGACAACACTGTCTCCAGAAAGCAGGAAATAGAAAAGGAACTGGAAAACCGGATTGCCGGAATGAGATCACGGCTTGGCTCCGCGGATTCCGACTGCGCGAAATATGCAATCCTCGACAGTCTCTATTCATGCTATTACCAATATGACATTGATTCCGCGATATTCTATGCCAGGGCCAAACTGGAACTGGCAGGAACCGTGGATATCGCCACATATCATGATGCAGTCCTGGACCTGGCAGACAGGTATGCCCTTTCCGGCATGTATACGGAAGTGTTCAACATAATGGAGAAGCTGAACCCCGAACTATTGTCTGCAGACCGGAAACCGACATACTATCACATATACAATACTGTTTACAAAAGTCTGGAATACTCTTCCGACGACAAGATCCTGAGAGAAAGATACCGTGAAAAGAAAGACCGGTACAGGGAGGAACTGCTCAACCTGCTCGGACAAGACGACATCTCCAGAATATATGTCGAGACCGAAATCAAGCTGGAAAACGGAGACGGAGAAGATATAATCGGACTTGTCAGCGACCTGTTGTCCTCCGGAAAATTTTCCGTCCATGAAAAAGGTATTCTCCACTACATTCTTGCCAACGGATATCTCCAGGCCAGAGACAGCACGATGGCTATTTACAATCTCGCCAAAAGTGCGCTTTTCGACCTCGAGACCCCTGTCAAAGAGTACAAGTCCCTGCATGAACTTTCGTCGCTCCTGTATAAACACGGAGATGTAGACCGCGCATACAGATACATAACCAGATCAGTAAATGACGCCATGGCCTCCAATGCAGCCATAAACAAGCAATCCACCTATACTCTTCTTCCCATTATATATAGTGCATACAATAATGAAATGGTGAAAAACCAGAGACAAATGAGAAATTACCTTGCGGGGATCAGCCTGCTTTCAATAGCATTGGCCGCAGCCATATTCTTCACCATCAGAGGAAACAAGAAAATATCACAGGCCAATACCAAACTCAAGGAATATGTCGGACTTCTGCAGGAATCAAACAACATCAAGGAAATTTATATCGGGAGATACATAGACATGTGCTCGTACTATATAGGCGGTCTGGAAAAGTATAGAAGCCAGCTGCGGAAAACAGCAAGGACAGGCGGCTTTGCCGCAGTTTCGGAAAGTCTGAAATCGACAGATTTCATCGAAAAGGAACTGCAGGAATTCTATGCACAGTTCGATGCGACATTCCTGGCATTGTTCCCTGATTTTGTAGAACAGCTCAACGGACTTCTCCAGCCGGACAAACAGATCGAATGCAAAAGCAAGGACGGCATTCTGACTACTGAACTGAGAGTGGCAGCCCTTATCAGACTCGGCGTTACGGATTCCGTAAAAATCGCCTACTTCCTCCGACGCTCGGTGTCTACCATATACAACTACCGCGTAAAGATGAGGAATGCCGCACTTTCAGACCGTGAAGAGTTCGAAAAACAGATAATGCACATAGGAAGACTGGCATAAACCACTACTATTTCCTGAAATTTTTCCAAAATTCAAATTACTAACATTCAATAAATTACACTCTCCGAAACAAGGACAACCCACTACTAAATCGGTACCATCGCTTTGAAACCATTTCAAAGCGGACTTACTTTGTTTACGGAAGTCGGCCGACAATATAACCACTCGGCCCGTAACATTAAAACTAAACAAATGAAACATTTGCTACCGATTTTATGTGTAGCTGCTATGTTTTTGTCGGATATAGCAGCCTTTGCGCAGAACGGAACCGTAAGCGGTACTGTACTGGACAATTCAGGAGTGCCCATTATCGGCGCTGCCGTGATTGATATCCGGAACCGCGACTCCGGTGCCATTACCGATATTGACGGCAAATTCTCCATTCAGGCCAATATCGGGACCTCTCTTGAGATTTCATATCTCGGATTCAAGACCATGACAGTTCCCGTAACGTCATTCGCCCCGCTTTCAATAACCATGGAAGCGGACAGTGAATTTCTGGAGGAAGTAGTAGTCATAGGATACGGCACTGTCAGGAAACGCGACCTTACAGGTGCAGTATCTTCCATTTCCGACAGGGACATCAAGGACGCGCCTGTAGCCAATGTGGGCCAGGCCCTGCAGGGAAAGGTTTCCGGAGTCTACATCGTAGATGCTGCCAAGCCGGGCGACAATGTCTCCATAAAGATCAGGGGGCTCGGGACCATAAATGACAGCGACCCTCTCGTAGTCATAGACGGCGTACCTACCGACCTCGGGCTTTCCTCCCTGAACACTGCCGACATAGACCGCATAGATGTGCTGAAGGACGCTTCGGCAACTGCCATTTACGGTTCCAGAGGCGCCAACGGAGTGGTGATGGTGACGACCAAGCGCGGGCAGTCTGGCGAAGGCAAGCTGAACGTAAGCGCGAACTGGGCTATGCAGAATGTCGCATACGTGCCGGAGATGCTGAATGCCGCAGAATATGCAGCCTACTCGAACGACATGCTCTCTGCAGCCGGACTTGCGACCAATCCGGCCTGGAGCAGGCCTGAAACCTTGGGCAAAGGGACCGACTGGCTCGACGAAATGTTCCGGACAGGCTTCATGCAGAACTATACCGTCAGCTATTCCGGAGGAAACGAAAAAGCGCATTACTATGTGTCTGGAGGTTTCTCCGACCAGAGGGGTACGGTCAAGACCATCGGCTATCAGAGATTCACGTTCCAGAACAACAATGACGCCCAGGTGCTCAAATGGCTGAAATTCACGAACAACATCACATTCTCCACAGACATCAAGACAGGAGGGAACTACTCGATAAGCGATGCCATGAACGCCCTGCCTACCCAGCCCGTAAAGAACGACGACGGTTCCTGGAGCGGGCCGGACGGGAATGCAAACTGGTACGGAAATGTCCGGAACCCTATCGGAAACCTGTACACGAATGACAACAAGACCACAGGCTACAACTTCCTGGCGAACATATCCGCCGAAATCACTTTCACCAAATGGCTCAAGTTCAAGAGCACATTCGGCTACGACGCCAAACTGTGGTTCAACGACAACATGACATACGCGTACCCATACAAGCCGTCCCCTGTCACTGAGACGACACGCTATCAGGACACCAACAGGGCCTTCACATACCTGTCGGACAACTACCTGACCTTCGACCACACTTTCAGGGAGAAACACTACCTCAACATCATGGCAGGTACCTCTGCCCAGTGGAACAGGGTCGACGCATTCAACGCCACGAAAGGCGGCTTCCTTTTCGACAGCGTTCATGAATTCGACAACGGGACCGACATCAAGGATCTCGGCGGCTCGGCCAGCGACTGGGCGATGTTCTCGTTTATGGCCAGGGCAAACTACACCTACGCCGACAAATACCTGCTCACCGTGACATTCCGCCGGGACGGCTCATCCAGGTTCGGTCCAGAACACCGCTGGGGTAACTTCCCGTCGGCTTCGGCAGCCTGGAGGATTTCGAAAGAACCGTGGTTTCCTCAGAGAGACTTCGTCATAAACGACCTGAAACTCCGTGCAGGATACGGTGTCACTGGTAACGACAAGATCGGCTCTTACGCATACATATCCACATACAACACCGGCTCCTACATCTTCGGAGACGACGTCGTGACTACCCTTATGGCCCAGTCCATGGCGAATCCGAGCATCCACTGGGAAGAAGTGCGCCAGGGGAACATCGGTGTCGACCTCAGCCTCTGGAACTCCAGACTGACGCTGTCGATAGACGGATACATCAAGAACACGGCCGACATGCTCGTCAAGGCCGCCATACCTATCACCTCCGGGTATGAGGACATCTATACCACCTACACCAACGCAGGAAAAGTCTCCAACAAGGGAGCGGAACTTACCGTCAGCTCCGTCAACTTCGAAAGCACCGATGCCGGCGGCTTCAGATGGGAGACCACCCTGAACGCGACATACAACTCCAACCGGATAGTCAGCCTTAACAGCGACACGCCTCTCTACCAGAACGAAAACGGAGGCGCATACATCACCATGCAGAAAAACGGCCTGCCTATCAATGTATTCTACGGCTATGTCACCGACGGCCTCTTCCAGACACAGGCCGAAATCGACTCACACGCATTCCAGCAGACAGGAACAGCACCCGGAGACATCAGGTTCAAGGATCTGAACAATGACGGAGTCATAAACGAAAATGACCGTACCGTCATCGGCGACCCGAATCCGGACTGGATATTCTCGATGTCCAACACATTCTCGTACAAGGGATTCGACCTTTCCATCTATCTTCAGGGCGTAGCGGGCAACGACATTTTCAACGCCACCAGCATCTCGAACGAGAGCATGTCATCCGCCAGGAACCAGACAGCCTCAGTAAGGTACCGCTGGACAGGCTACGGGACAAGCACCGTCGTGCCGAGGGCAGTCTACGGAGACCCGAACCAGAACTCCAGGATATCCGACAGGTTCGTGGAGGACGGCTCCTACCTGCGTCTGAAAAACATCACGCTCAGCTACACGTTCCCGACCCGCTGGTTAGAGAAAATCCACGTCGACAATGCCAGGATATATCTTTCCTGCGAAAATGTGGCGACGCTGACGAAATATTCGGGCTTCGACCCCGAAGTCGGCATTAACGGTATCGACGGGAACCGCTACCCCATATCCAGGACTCTCAGCCTCGGACTGAATTTCAACTTTTAAAAAGGCCTGAACATGAAAAGCATTAGAAATATGATAATCGCCGCAGTTGCGGCCGTATCCGTGTCCTGCTCGGATTTTCTGGACAGTTTCCCTCCTTATGCAGTGGATATAAACGTCTCTGTGACAGATTCCGTAGCGATAGCCCTCACGAACGGATGCTATGTCTCGCTCCAGTCATCAAATCTCTATAACCAGAAAATCTGGACACTCGACATCATCGCGGGCAATTCCGAAACAGGCGGAGGCGGAGGAAACGACGGAGTGGAAACCATCCAGTGTGAGAATTTCTCTGCAGATGCGGCAAACCTGACCGCCCTGTGCCTCTGGAGGTCTCCTTGGGTAGGAATAGGCCAGTGCAACACCGTCATCAAGTCCCTGACCGGAGAAGGCAACCAGACCTCGCCTGAAATAGGCAGCCGCTGCCTCGGGGAAGCCTACTTCCTCAGGGCCCACTATTACTACCTTCTTGTCCGGCTTTTCGGCGGAGTGCCTCTGATTCTGGAACCTCATGAAGCCGACGACGACACCGACTCCGAAAGGGCTACAGCAGACGCCTGCTACGAAAGGATCATCAAGGACTGCCAGGAAGCCATAAACCTGCTCCCCGAAAAAAGGTCATACAGCGGGTCGGACTACAACCGTGCCAGCCGGGAAGCAGCCCTGTGCATGCTGGCGGATATCTACCTCACATATCATCCGGAACAGCATTACGGCGAAGTGGTCAGCCTGTGCGACCAGATAACCGCCATGGGCTACGATCTCTCGCAGTATGATTTTGCAGACAACTTCGGCATGGCTGCCCAGACCAGTCAGGAGGCCCTGTTTACCGTAGGCTACTCCGGCGACACGCAATACGATTTCTGGGGCGGACAGAACCAGTCATCCTGGCTGTCGGCATTCATGGGCCCGAGAGACCAGACCAAGATGGTGGCAGGAGCCTACGGGTGGAACCTGCCGACGGAGGAATTCATGAGCCAGTGGGAAGACGGCGATTTGAGAAAGGATGTCACAGTATTCTACGACGGTTGTCCTGCTTTCGACAATATCGCCTATGACGATTCGTGGTCAAACACCGGATACAATGTCCGCAAATTCCTTGTCACGAAAGCAGACTCTCCCGATTACAATACAAGTTCGGCAGACTTTGTCGTATACCGCTACGCCGATGTACTTTTGAAAAAGGCCGAAGCGCTGAACGGACAGGGACTCACTGAAGAAGCCTGCATCCCTTTGAATATCGTAAGACAGCGTGCCGGCCTTCCTGACATAGAAACACTGCTTCCGTCCGGTATCGAGCTGGATTCCGAAGAAGGACAGAATTGGATGAAAGAAAAAATCATCCACGAACGCAGGATGGAACTGGCTTTCGAAGGACACAGGTGGTTCGACATGATAAGGATAGACAACGGCGAGTATGCTCTTGAATTTCTGAGAAGCATCGGAAAGAATGTAAGCAAAGAACGCCTGCTCTTCCCTATCCCTCTTACCGAAATGGACTCCAACCACCTCATGACCCAGAACCCGGGATATTAACAGGAGAGGGATTTTCATCTGACTTACGTCAATATAAACGAAAATACAATGAAAAAATTAAATACAATACTGACATTGTCCGCCATTGCCTTCTGCATCACCGGATGCGGCATCGACATAGATGAATACAAGGCAGGCGATCCTGAAGGAGGCGAAGAGCTGAAGGTCACGGCCCAGGCTGAGGACCCGATAATCCTGCAGGAAAAGAACAGCCTGGAGACGGCCATAGGCCTGGCATGGACTTCCGGCAGCAATTTCGGCACAGGCAATTCCATCTCCTACTCCCTCGACATAGACCATGCTGAAGGAGACTGGACGGAATGCTATACTGAATCTCTCGGCAAAAGAATCTACAGCCGGGATATAACCGTGGAAGAACTGAACGACATAGTGACCGGACTTGGCGCAGAGCATGGCACGTCCGGGGAATACAAGGGCAGAATCAGGGCATCAGTGACTGACTATCCTGAAATGGAGCAGTACTCCGAGTTCAGTTTCACGGCGACATCATACAATCCTGCACCAGCCGTTCTGTACATCACAGGCGATGCCACTGAAGGAGGATGGGATGCGGCAAAGGCCACGCAGATGACCAGGACAGCAGGCGGAATCTTCACATTCGAAGGCATTATGGAAGCCGGAGATGAATTCAGGTTCATATCTGCTTCCGGAAATGAATGGCCGGCATACATCAAGACTGCCGGCAGCCAGAACGGGATCACATATACAGAGTCCGCTCCGGCATCCGCAGATGACATCAACTTCAGCGTCACGGAAAAGTCAAGCTACCGCATCACGGTGAACCTGCTCGAAATGACGGTGACGATTGAAGACATCATGGCCACGACACTATACTTGATAGGCGATGCCACACCTGGAGGATGGTCGCTTGACAAGGCTTCCGAAATGACGATGACAGGAAAAGGGGTTTTCACCTGGACAGGGACTCTGACGACTGCCGGCGAAGGATTCAGGTTCATCACCACACGCAATTTCTGGCCTGGATATGTCAAGGTGAATGATGATCCGGATGACTGGACGCTCAGGTATTCCGAAACCGAACTGTCAGGAGCGGATGACAGGAAATTCAAAGTAAGCGAAGCTGCAGAATACCGCGTGGATGTGGATCTTTTCGGCATGACTGTATCCGTAACCAAATCCGGAGAGGCTGAATTCAGCACATTGTACATGATAGGCGGCGCCACTGGCGGATATTCTCTTGACAACAATGCCATACAAATGGAATCTATAGCTGATGGAGAATATACGTGGACTGGCGATCTTGCCGAAGGCGACCTCAAATTCGTAGTCACTACTTCCGATTTCTGGCCCGGATATGTAAAAGCTAACGATGATCCGGATGACTTCAGCCTGGCATACTATAAGAGCAATCCGGAGGATGGCGACAGGAAATTCAACATAGCCTCTGCCGGCAAGTATACAGTAACAGTCAACACGACAAACCTGAGCGCAAAGATCGAAAAAATCGGAGACAGCCAGGAGCCGGAGCCTGATGAACCGCTATATGAAGCCCTATGGCTGATAGGCCCTGCATCACCTGCATCTGACCCATGGTCTCTTGATGAGGCGGCAAGCAACGATGCTGTCAGGATGAACCCGTCGGCAGACGATCCTGACACATACGGCTGGACCGGAGATCTCAAGTCAGGCGAACTTAAAATAAGCTGCGACCTGCAAAGGGATTTCAAAGGCAAATGGTTCATGCCTGAAGAAAACGGCAAGGCGCTGAGCGCTTCCGGGACTGAGACCGTCAAACTCGTAGACGCTTCAGCAGCCGATGCCGTAGACTGGAAATGGAATGTCTCCGCAGGAAACTACACCATAAGCATCAATGTGAAGACTTCAACGATGACTGTGACGAAGAACTGATAAACCAATTGTCCGGAGCAGGCAGATAACCTGCTCCGGACAAAAAGAAAAGCAAAATATGAAAAGAATGATATTCAATACAATAGCATTAGGACTGGTCCTGACGGTATCAGCCGCATGCCAGAAAGAGCTCGGCTACACAGGTTTTGTAGACCAGGATGCCGCTGCCGATGCAACCATAAGCCTCAGTACGGACAAGGCAGTATACAATGGAGGCGAGACTGTCACTTTCACAGCCAGTTCAATGCCTTCGGGAGCCATTTACGTAAGATACAAACACCTCGGCCAGCAGCTCGGTGACGAACAGGCCCTTGCAGGATCGACATGGACATGGGACACCCCGGTGGAAGACTATAAGGGATACATGGCGGAAATCTACCAGAAAAGCGCTTCCGGAGAAACGGTCCTGGCAACAATAGCCATAGATGTTTCAAGCGACTGGGGCAGGTTTCCGAGATACGGTTTCCTCTCCACATTCTTCAAAATGGATGCACTGAACTGCGACGATGTCATCGCGAACCTCAACAGGCTCCACATAAACGGAGTCCAGTTCCAGGACTGGCACTGGAAGCACCACTGGCCATTGGCGCAGGACAAGACCACCATGGAACCGCTTGAAACCTATATAGACATAGCCAGCCGCAGTACTTCCATGCAGACCATAAGGGACTACATATCAGCCTGTCACAAGTACGGAATGAAAGCCATTTTCTACAACCTCTGTTTCGGAGCCCTCGACGACGCTGCAGAGGACGGTGTACAGGAAGACTGGTACATGTTCAAGGATGCCAGACACCAGAACAAGGAAATGCACGTGCTCGGAGCCCCGTTCAAGAGTTCCATCTATTTAGTGAATCCAGCCAACTCCGAATGGCTTTCATACATAGGTGAAAAGACCGACGATGTATATGACCAGCTCGGATTCGACGGATACCAGATAGACCAGCTCGGAGTCAGAAACGCCCTGTATGACTACAACGGCACTTCGATAGACCTCCCGGCGGGATATGCTTCATTCATAAATGAAATGAAAAAAAGACAGCCGCAAAAGGATCTGATAATGAATGCCGTATCAGGGTACGGGGCAGACAGGATTCTCGGAACCCGGAACACAGTCTTCGCATACAATGAAATGTGGGACGGAGAGGCACAGTACACGGACTTGAAAAGGGTGATCGAGGAGAACGAGAACTACGGAGGTTCCGGCATGAAAACAGTCTTCGCCGCCTATATGAACTATGACAAATCCGGCAGCGCCGGCACATTCAACACGCCGGGAATCCTCCTGACAGATGCCGTAATCTTCGCCCTCGGAGGCTCGCATCTGGAAATGGGAGAACACATGCTCTGCCATGAATATTTCCCGAACAGCAATCTCGGCATGACAGAAGAACTGGAAAACTCCATCATCACCTATTATGACTTCATGACGGCATACCAGAATCTTCTGAGGGACGGAGGAAAATTCAACAGTATCACAGTCACTTCAGCAGACGGTTCAGTCAACATAAAGGACTGGGAGCCCGCCACCGGCAGCATCATAACATTAGGAAAGGAATTTGACGAGAGGCAGGTAATACATTTCCTGAATTTCATAAATGCGAATTCCACAAGCTGGAGAGATCTGGACGGAAGTATGCCGGAACCTTCCGTAGTCGGGGATTTCACTGTCACGATACAGCTGCCGTCGGGCAAAAATGTCGGATCAGCATGGATTGCATCACCGGACACCGATTACGGTGCATCTCGGGCATTGGCATTCAGCCAGAACGGGACAGAACTCAGCATTACCATTCCATCATTGAAGTACTGGAGTATGCTTGTACTTGAATATGAATAAACTGTAATTATTATATGAATAAAAGAATTTCCACAATAGCCGCACTCGTTGCGGTCTGCTTTGCAAGTATTTCCGGACAGCTGCCGGCAAATGCTGCAAACACAGAAGATTTCGCTTCAGACAGCTGCATGCTCCTTTCCCCGGACGGGAACCTCGGCATGGAATTCATTCTCGACAAAGGTGTCCCGTACTATAAACTGGATTACAGGGACAAACCTGTAGTCATGAAAAGCCGTCTCGGCTTTGTACTGAACAACAGCGGACTTTTCGACTGGTTCGAAATTGAAGATGTTTCCCGATCTGAACATGACAGCACCTGGCAGCCTGTCTGGGGAGAGGAATCGGAAATAAGGGACAGGCACAACGAAATGGCAGTCACTCTCCGGCAGACATCAAGCGACCGCAGAATGACAATACGTTTCAGGCTCTTTGATGACGGTTTGGGATTCAGGTATGAATTTCCTGCCCAGGGCAATCTTGTGTATTTCGTCATTACCGACGAACTTACAGAATTCGCCATGGCCGGCGATCATTCGGCATGGTGGATTCCGGGAGACTATGACACGCAGGAATACGACTATACCGAATCCCGTCTGTCGGAAATAAGGGGACTTCTGGAAAGTGCTGTTTCAGGGAATCTGTCCCAGACCATATTTTCCAACACCGGAGTACAGACTTCCCTCCAGATGAAGACCGATGACGGGCTGTACATAAACCTCCATGAAGCGGCTCTGGTGAACTACCCTGCCATGCATCTTGAACTGGACGATACCAAGATGGTATTCAAGGCACATCTTACTCCGGATCCGAACGGCGACCTCGCCTACATGCAGACGCCATGCACGACACCATGGAGAACCGTCATAGTGGCAGATGACGCCAGGGACATACTCGCATCCAGAATCACGCTCAACCTGAACGAACCTTGCAAAATAGAAGACACATCCTGGATACACCCTTGCAAATACGTCGGGGTCTGGTGGGAAATGATAACAGGCAAAAGCTCATGGTCATATACAGATGACTTGAAAAGTGTCCACATAGACACCGATGACCTGACCGGAGTGAATCCCAACGGACGACACGGCGCCAATACGGAAAATGTAAAGAAATACATTGATTTCGCCTCGGACAACGGATTTGACGCAGTCCTGGTAGAAGGATGGAATATCGGATGGGAAGACTGGTTCGGAAACATGAAGGAACGTGTATTCGATTTCGTGACACCGTATCCGGATTTCGACCTGGAAGGCATCACTTCCTATGCTGCCGGCAAAGGAGTGAAACTGATAATGCACCACGAGACCTCATCTTCAATACGCAATTATGAAAGGCAGCTCGACACCGCATACAAATTCATGAGACAGTACGGTTACGATGCAGTGAAATCCGGATATGTCGGAAACATCATTCCGAAAGGAAACAACCATTACAACCAGTGGATGGTGAACCACTACCTTTATGCCCTGGAAAAAGCAGCCGGCTATCACATAATGGTAAATGCACACGAAGCGGTAAGGCCTACCGGACTTTGCAGGACGTGGCCGAATCTCATCGGCAACGAATCTGCAAGAGGCAATGAATACCAGGGCATGGGCGGCTCCAAGACATTCCATGTTACGGTTCTTCCGTTCACAAGACTCATAGGAGGGCCTATGGACTATACTCCGGGTATTTTCGAACAGGACATATCGAAAATAAATCCGTCGAACCATACCCATGCGAATTTCACCATAGCGAATCAGCTCGGAATCTATGTAGTGATGTCGTCTCCTCTGCAGATGGCGGCCGATCTTCCGGAGAACTACGAGCGTTTCCCTGATGCCTTCCAGTTCATCAAGGATGTGGCGCTGGACTGGTCTGAAAGCCGCTACCTGGAAGCCGAGCCCGGACGGTATGTCACCGTGGCCCGCAAGGCGAAGGAAACAGGCCAGTGGTTCGTGGGCAATGTCACAGGGGACAGTGACCATGTGTCGACTGTAAGCTTCGACTTCCTCGACCCCGGGAAAGTCTATGTAGCCACAGTGTACGCAGACGCTCCTGACGCAAATTATCTGACCAATCCTCAGGCATACACCATAAAGGAATACAGGTGCACTTCGAAGAGTTCTTTCACTCAGAAAGCTGTCGAGGGCGGCGGCTATGCCATCTCTTTCCGCGAAGCCGGACCTGAAGACAAAAAATTGAAAATGCTCAGATAAAGGACAATAATTTAAAAGCATACAATAATGAAAAAAACAGAAATTATTTCAGAAAACATCTATTCGAGCCCTGAATTAAGGACTGAAGATGTCATCGTGGAGGCAGGGTTTGCCGCAAGCACACAGGATATTACAGAAGACGTAATAACCATTCCATGGTAAGTTCAATTCAATCGGTTTTAAGATATGAAAAAATTATTATACTTTGCTGCTGCAGCAATGATTGCCGCAATTGCCGGCTGTACGGAAGATATTATCGCCCCTGACAATCAGGAGGGCTCCGGTCAGGAAACAGTCCCGACAGGTAATGACAGCGGACTTATGCCGCATAAAACCATAAAAGTTTCTTCAGCGGACACAAAAACATCTCTTTCCGGTCTGCAGATATTGTGGGATGCAGGTGACCAAATCTCGCTTTTCAATCAGGACGGACAGACCTGCACTTACACTCTTGTCGGAGAGGGTGGACAGACCTATGGGGATTTCAAGACCGAAACAGAACCTAAAACAGGATACAGATATGCGATATATCCTGCTGTAGAAGGTCAGGCAAAAGGTTCGTCTGTCGCCGCCGAAATCCCTGCAGTACAGACATATGACGGAGAAAACTTTCCTGCACCATATCCTATGGCAGCCGTATCGTCTGACGGGGAGAACTTCTCATTCACCAACCTTGCCACTGTAATATCTCTCGATCTCGTAGGTGATGCCTCCGTGAAAAAGATTTCCATCACGGCAGCCGGCGGAGAAAAAATCGCCGGTGATGCCTTAGTCGACTGCAGCGGTAAAATACCGTCATTGTCCATATCCGGAGAAGGCAGCAGCACTGTAACTCTTGAAATCGACGAAGCCGTGACGCTCTCGGCCGTACCGTCCAGATTCAAGTTTATCGTCGCTCCAGGCACATATTCAAACGGATTCAGGATTACAGTCACTGATGACGCGGACAAGACCACGGAAATTGCTACAGCAGCTGCCAAGGTTACGCTGACAGCCGGCACCGTGAAAAATTTCGGAGGCACTATGGGAGTCTATGCTTCTGATTTCGAGAACATTTACATCATCGGAGACGGGACATTCTACGAGCCATGGAACACGAAAATAATGGTTGAGAATCCTGCAGGTTCCGAATGGACATCTGCATTCACAAAAGGTGAAAACGGAATATACACATGGACAGGAGTCCTCGCTCCCGGCACTTTCAAATTCCCGTGGAATGCCGACATCATCCAGAATTTCTTCGGTGTTGAAGGAGACAAACTGATATACTATCCGGAACAAATAAGCGGATACGATCCGAAACTTACCATCGGGACTCCTGGCAAATATGAAATCACCATCAATGT
>DVIP01000099.1 GCA_018711225.1 Candidatus Cryptobacteroides intestinipullorum
CGCGGCGGGCACGCTTGCAGTCCTGCTGCGGCTTGTGCCTTTACCGTCAAGCCGCTGCTCGATACCTGCCCACAACCCTTCCGGAACTTCTTCCCTGGCGTTGCCGAGCACTGACCGTATCTGCAAGTCGAATCTTTTATCTTCGCTTTCTGTCATCTGTGTTTCCTTTTATTCTGCTCTGGAGCCATACTCTGGCCCTGCTGAGCTGGGTCCTCGAAGTCGTTTCGGAAATGCCGAGCATTTCGGCAATCTCCTTATGCGAATAACCTTCGATGACATACAGGTTGAATACTGTCCTGAAACCGGGGGGCAGCGATGTCACCAGTTTCATCAGTTCCTTATAGCCGATATTTTCCATCTGCCCGGCCATGTCGGAACAGAGATGCCTCGCGTTTTCGAGGTCGTCACTCATTTTGAGCGCATCCTTCTTTCTCAGGTACATCAGGGATGTATTCACGAAAATGCGGCGCGCCCAGCCTTCGAACGAACCTTCTCCCTTGTAGGAGTCGAGTTTGGAGAACATTGTGACGAAACCGTCCTGCAGGATATCCTGTGCCGTCTCGCGGTCTCCGACGTATCTGATGCAGACAGGATACATCCGGGGTGCCAGCAGGTCAAATAAGGCCTTCTGAGCATTCCGGTCACCTTTTCTGCACAGTTCTATCGTTCTCTGCTCCGAGGTCTCGTCCACAGTGTCGTCTCCAAATATCCGGCGGATTGCCCGCCATTAATAAACATTCTTCGTTCAACCTGCGCGTAAAAGATGCGTGCCTTAGTACGAATGTTGCATCATTGGCGCAATTTTTTCAAAGATAAATGTTTTTATGCTATTTTTGTAAAGAATTGTCTGGAGGAATTGTAATGAAGGATATTTTTTCTGCCGCCATATTGTCGCTGGCAAGCCTTTTTTTTGTATTTCCGCAGGCCTCTGCCCAGGATTACAAGGAAAAGTTCGCCGAGAATCAGATAATTTCCGCGGTATCAAAATATGATGACAATCAGTTTCCCGAAGCGGCTGCGATATTGAAGGAAGTCATAAAGACAGCTCCTGACAATGATGCGGCGCATTTCTATCTGGGATTGACGGAATTCTGCATGAACAATATCGGGGCGGCAGAGTCTGAACTGAAGACGGCCGTGGCCCTGGATTCTTCCAATTTCTGGTACCGCTACAGGCTGGCCATGGTTTATTCTGCCGCCGGTAAGGAAGAACTTACCCTGGCAATGATGGAGGATATGGTCCGGGATTTTCCTGACAAGTATGACCTTTATTATACTATGGTGGAGCTGTACCAGAAGCAGGGGCAGGAAGAAAAGGCCCTGGAGACTCTCGGCCAGATAGATACGGTATTCGGTCCTACGGATATGACGGCCATAGCCAGGTTTGACCTGATGAGGAAGCTCGGAAAGGAGGAAGAGGGCTACAGATATCTGGAGGATTTCAACAAGGAATATTCTTCCGTCCAGGTCCTTTCCATTCTGGGAGACAGGCAGCTCAGCATGTACAATGATTCACTGGCCCTGGCCCTGTATGACGAGGCGTTGGACATAGATCCTTCATTCGCTCCTGCCCTTTTGGGAAAAGCCGAAACATACAGGATTTCCAGAAATTATGACAGGTATTTCAGCACGCTGCGGGATTTCGTGGACAGCGATGACGTGCCGGTGGAGAACAAATGCAGCTACTTGAATGCCCTTATCAGGTCCATGGACCAGTTGTTTTTCCGCAGTTTCGGTCCGCAGATGGATTCTCTGGTAAGGCTGTGCACGGCGAAGTATCCGAAGGATTCGACAGTCACGATAATGGCCGGTGTCTATTATTATGCGAAAGGAGACGGTCCTGCCGCCAAGGAATATTTCAAGGCCAATGCCGCCAACTGGCCGGAAAGTCTGTCTGCGGAAGCCTCTTACGTGGAAATGCTGATGTATCTCCAGGAATGGGACGAAATGGTCGCCGAAGCAGAGAAGGCTGCCGCCAGGTTCCCGTCGGAGCCCGTTTTCTGGGAATACGCAAGCCTGGGAGAATACAACAGGGGGAATTATTCCGAGGTCATCCGTATCTGCGGGAAAGTCCTGGAGGTAGCCCCCGATGACAGCGCGACTGTCCTGAATGCGTATACGACCATGGGGGACATGTATTACAAGACAGGTGACAAGAAAAAGGCTTACAAGGCGTATGACAAGGCTCTGGAGGTGAATCCGGAATATCTCCCGGTATTGAACAACTATGCCTATTTCCTGAGCATGGACGGGAAAAAGCTCAAAAAGGCATACGAAATGAGCAAGGTGACTGTAGAAAAGGACCCTCACAATTCCACGTATCTCGATACATTCGGATGGATTCTCTACCTTCAGGGCAAGGCTCTGGAAGCCAAGCCGTTCTTCAAGAATGCTGTCATGCTTTACGGCGGCAAGGAAAGCCCTGTCATCCTCGACCATTATGCCGAGGTGCTTTTCGCTCTTAAGGAATATGATCTGGCGTTCCTCTACTGGAATCAGGCCAAAGCCATAAACAACGGTGAGATAGAAGGTCTCGACAGCAAGATAAGCCAGCGGAAGAGTGAAATGAAAAAAGAGGAAAGATGAAGCCGTTTTGTTCCATATTCCTGGTGTCTGCCATGCTTGTGTGCCAATGCATGACTGTATCGGCACAGGATACCAGGGCTTATGAAGCCAGGAAGGCCAGTCTTGAAAAGGAAATCGCCATCCTTGACCGCCAGCTGGCCGAGAATGCGGCAGAAAGCCGCAGCCAGCTCTCCAGACTCACCCTTGTCCAGGCCAAAGTGGCCGGAAGGAAATCCCTCATAAGGGAAAGTGAAAGGCAGATAAGGCGTTATTCGGATGATATCTATCTGACCCAAAGGAAAATAAACCGGCTGAATGCCAGGCTTGACACCCTTTCTTCGTATTATTCCTCTCTTATCAGGAATGCTTACAAGAACAGGGATGCGAGGGTGTGGTACATGTACATACTCGCCAGTGACAACCTGGGGCAGGCATTCAGAAGATACAGTTATTTCAAGAACCTCTCCGAACAGGCCAGGGTCCAGGGGGACAGGATAAAGGCCGCCAGGGAAGAGCTTGAAGACCAGAGGACGAAACTGCGCCGGCTCAAGTCCGAAGCTGAGGATGTAAAGGAGGAACGGGTGAAGGAACTTGCGTCCCTGCAGAAAGAGGAAGCCGAGGCTTCGTCCATTATTTCCGGCCTCAGGAGGGACAAGTCCAAGTATGAAAAGGAGCTTGCG
Source organism: Candidatus Cryptobacteroides intestinipullorum (assembly GCA_018711225.1). GTDB lineage: Bacteria > Bacteroidota > Bacteroidia > Bacteroidales > UBA932 > Cryptobacteroides > Cryptobacteroides intestinipullorum. The sequence goes on from DVIP01000099.1 coordinate 3,246, forward strand.
GCGAAGAAGAAAGAGGTCGAGGCCCTGGACAGGGAAATCAAAAGGATAATACAGGCGGCCATGAAAGCCGCGGATTCCGGAAAGTCGGACCAGAAAATAGATTACAAGCTGGCTGAAGAATTTTCGAAGAACAAGGGCAGACTTCCGTGGCCGGTATCAGGCGTTGTCGTCGACAGGTTCGGACAGCATTACCATCCTGTCTTCACCCATGTCAAGCTGCCGTTTAACAACGGTATTACGATAGCCGTGGCGAAAGGTGCGGAAGTGGATGTCGTGTTCGACGGTGTAGTGAAGCAGATTGTCGTCATGCCGGGGTACAATCAGTGCGTCCTGGTGCAGCACGGGAACTATTTTACATTTTATTGCAAGCTTAAGAGCACTGCGGTGAAGCCTGGAGACAAGGTCCGTACAGGACAGAAGATAGGGACGGTAGATACCATCAACGGCGAGACCCAGCTTCATTTCCAGGTATGGCAGGGAAACAAGCCTCAGAATCCTGAATCATGGCTGCGGCCCCGGTGACGGAGGGCGAAGTCCGGCGTAAGAGGGGTGGGTCAAAAGTTTCGTACCGGCAGATTTGCAATACCCGTGGGGTAGATCAAAAGTTCCGTAGGGGCTGGGTCAAAAGTCCCGAAGGGACCGCGACTGGGAGTCG
>DVIP01000100.1 GCA_018711225.1 Candidatus Cryptobacteroides intestinipullorum
GCCGTAAATATAGATTTCCTTATCATAATATCATATTCCATCGTTTTCTTCGCTTTTCATTTTAATGTCACCTGAGTGTGACAAAAGGTGACTTTTGGTCACACTCAAACGTCTTTCTTCGAAAGACTGGACCCATCCTAACCCCCTGCACCCCCTATTAGGGGGATTGTGCGACTCCCAGTCGCGGTCCCTTCGGGACTTTTGACCCAGCCCCGCATACTAACCCTTTCTCCCGGCCGAACAAATCATTTCCATGACCATATCATTGAACCTATCCTGCGACAAAAGGTCCTCCAGCGTCAGATGCATCCTGTATCTCCAGTAATAACGCGGTATTGAAGGGACATTTATCCTTTCTTTAGCCGGATCAGCCAGCCTGAGATCTCCGTCCACCGACAGCCAGTCCTGAAGCGGAAGAATAGTCAGCATGGATGAGGATTCCAGATGTTTCCGCACTATTTCCCCGCATATCCACGGCTCGCAAACCACAGGCGCATCACCGCTCCGGTGCATCACGGCATGCCAGAAATCACAGGTGACCTTCCGGTCCTCTTCCCACCATGCCCTTATCGGATTCATGTCATGAGTAGATGTAGTGCAGACGGAATAGTACGGATAATGTGCCGGATCTCCGAACATGTCCCTGGGAGATTTCGGCATCCTCTGTATCTCAAGCGAAAGTATGCTGTATTCATTCATGACCTCCTGCACACAGTCCGGCACCATGCCCAGATCCTCTCCGCAGGCAAGCATTCCGGTAGCGGAAAGAAGAGACGGAAGCTTGCGCATGGCCGATTCCTTCCAGAAGGCATTGTGCCTGTGATAGAAAAAGTCATCATAAAGCCTGTCGAAAGCCTGCTTGTGCCAATCATCCAGCTGCGAATAGGCGTCCGTAAACTGCGCCGCAATCCTCGGATGCCACCATCCTTTCCTGTGAGGATCTTCCACAAACAGGACATCCTTTCCATCATCATGGACCTTCCGGCCCGGAATCCCGGACACATGGAAACCCATCCGCTCCAGTTCCCCGGTCTGATATGGAAGTGCAGGATTGAAATGCCCCATAAGTCCGCTTTTTCCCGACACAGGAATCTCCCATATTCTGAAAAATCCCAGTATATGATCTATCCTGAACACGTCGAAATACTGCGACATGCTCTTCATCCGGGCTTTCCACCATGCATACCCGTCCTTAGCCATTTCGTCCCAGTTGTATGTAGGGAAACCCCAGTTCTGCCCGTCTGCAGAGAAGGCATCCGGCGGAGCCCCGGCCTGGGAATCCATATTGAAGAGTTTTCGGTTCACCCACGCATCCGCACTTGTCCTGCTTACGCCTATAGGAAGATCACCCTTGAAGACGATTCCGCGGGAATGTGCATAATCCCTGGCTTCCGAAAGCTGCACATGCAGATGATATTGCACAAAGCAGTAATATCCGGTCTCCTTCCTGTGAGAGGCAATATAGGCGCCGACCTTTTCCCTGTCATAGACAGAATAATCCTCCCCGGCATTCCCCTTTCCGGATCCGCGCTTCCACAATGAACAGTCTGCAGTGCCGAATTCATCCCTGAGCACGCTGTATGCCGCGTATGGTAGCAGCCAATGGGCATTTTCTTCCATAAAAGTCTTGTACGCCCCCGTCCTGGCCAGTTTCGCCCCTCCGGTACGGAAAGCCTCGCGAAGCAGACGTTCCTTTTCCCTGCTCACGCGCTCGTAATCCACTTCCGGAAGGGAGTCAAGCTCGTCCTTCAGCCGCATGTATGCCTCATCTTCCGGAACTCCGGCATCAGGCAGATGGATAAACTGAGGATGCAGGGCAAAACTTGAATTGGCATTGTAAGGATAGGAATCCTCCCATGTGCCGGTCATTGTAGTATCATTCACCGGGAGAAGCTGCAATATTTTCTGACCGGTCAATGCAGCCCAGTCCACCAGCAGTTTAAGATCATGGAATTCGCCTATACCGAAACTGTTTCGGGAGCGCAATGAAAAGACGGGCACTGCCGTACCTGCCGCTTTCCACGGCCCGTCGCCGCGTCTGTCGAACACGCCTTCCGCAAAAGGTGCCGAACGGAACGGAAGTCCGTCAGGGACATCATTCCAGCTGTCCCGTATCTCCAGCGGTTTCCTGCTGTTCTTTTCCGGCATTGTCACGACATGCGGTTCCCATTCGGTGCGCCTGCACAGTCCTCCGTAATGCAGTTCGTATCTGTATTCGAATGTCATTCCCGGTTCAAGCCGGCCTATCTCGGCACGCCATTTCCCGTCACCGGCATATTCCATTCCGTACAGTCTGCCAAAGGCTCTCAGAAACAATTCCTCACCCCATCGGGTGAAATACTCGACATTGGTTATCAGTTTCATAATAAATATGTTCCGTCCACGGGCACAAAACACCCGCAACATATCCAGACACAAATTTAATATTTCTTCATCCGGCATCAAAAATTTCCGGATGAGCAGTCGATTTTTCATGACGAATGAATATCCGTATCTGGTCCCGGCATCATTCACAAATATTTTTGCCTCAGGTATTGCAATAAAGAGTATCTTTGTATGATTGTTGCATAAGCGGATGCCGGTCTCGGATTACACGGACGGAGTGCCCGGAAATGTGACTTGCAACAAATTAATTCGCAGATGATTATATTATTATGAAAAGGATATTGTTTTCAATGGCAGTCCTGGCGGCTGCGGTTTCAGGATTTTCGGTTTACGGACAGAGCAAGAGTTTCAAACTCGGACAATGGGTGGAAATCGAGAATTCCGTTCTGAAAGAACTGAACAGATCATACGTTGACAGTCTGCCTGTAGACAGGATGATGAGGGCAGGGATAGATGCCATGCTGGAAAATCTCGACCCGTATACCATCTACATTCCGGAAGACGAGAACGAGAACCTTCAGATGATGCTTTCGAAGACATACGGAGGCATCGGTGCTGTGATTCTCAAGGACAAGGATGCGAATGTGATAATAAACGAGCCTTATTACGGCTCTCCCGCATGGAAGCACGGGCTCAGGTGCGGTGACGAAATCATCACTATAGACGGGCAGCCGACCAAAGGACTTGAAGCTGCGGAAAGCAGTGAAAGGATGAAGGGCAAGCCGGGGACTACAGTGAATTTCAAGGTGCGGAAAGCCCTTACAGGGGACACGGTGAACGTATCCGTAGTCAGGGAACGCATCCATATTCCGGATGTGGAATACGTAGGCATGATTGACGATACCACAGGATATATAAGACAAAGCGGGTTTACGGAGAAGGTCTCCGAAGAAGTGAAGGCCGGATATAACAAGCTAAAGGGGATGGGAATGAAAAGGCTTGTCCTGGATCTGCGCGGAAACGGAGGCGGACTGATGAACGAAGCCATAAACATAGTGTCGCTGTTTGTTCCAAAAGGCTCCCTGGTAGTGTCGTCGAAAGGCAGCACCCCGGAATCAGTAAGAGAGTACAGAACCACATCCGAACCGGCGGACACCACCATGCCGCTTATCATAATGGTGGATTCCGGTTCGGCATCATCCTCCGAAATCGTGGCAGGAGCCATCCAGGACCTGGACAGAGGGACAATAATGGGAGAACGGACATTCGGGAAAGGCCTCGTGCAGACTGTCAGACCGATAGTGTACAACGGGCAGCTGAAAGTGACTACTGCCAAATATTATACTCCGAGCGGACGCTGCGTACAGGCCATAGACTACAGCCACAGGAATGCGGACGGAAGTGTTGGCCATATTCCGGACTCCCTTACAAACGAATTCAGGACCAGCAAGGGACGTATAGTGCGTGACGGAGGCGGGATCACTCCAGATGTAAAGCTGGAGACCCCATCCTACAGCAGGCTCGTATATTCCCTGGTATTGGGCGGGATTATCGACAGATACGTCATACAATACGCCAGCAGCCATGATTCCATTCCGGCACTTGAAAATTTCCATTTCACGGATGAGGATTTCGAAGATTTCATCAGATTCGCCAAGACTCAGGACTTCGATTACAGAAGCAGTGCGGAAACCCTTTTCGACCAGATGAAGAAAGAGCTTGAAGAAGACGGCCTGGCTGACAGCATGTCCGAAGAACTGGATGCGTTGGGGAAAGCCATTGCCATCGACAAGGAGCAGTTCATCAGGCTGAAGAAAGACGAAATCATACCGTTCATAGAGGAAGAGCTGGCCGTAAGATATTATTATCAGGAAGCAGGCATACAGGTCCGCCTCAGATATGACACCCAGCTGGAAGAAGCGCTGAAATCACCGATGGCCGTACTCTGATATTCATGTACGGTCCGGACAGACAGAGCGCATGCCGGGGTATTCAAACATGATTGCAAAGAAAGAGGGGAAGCCAGTACTGACTTACCCTCTTTCTTTTCGTGCGGATGGCGAGACTCGAACTCGCACAGGAAAACTCCCACCACCCCCTCAAAGTGGCGCGTCTACCATTTCGCCACATCCGCGTTATTTGGGACTGCAAAGATAGACATTTTTTCTTATATGCAAATAATTTTTGCAAGATTTTTTATTCCAACTTGTCCCAGTAAACGGACATTCCGAATCCCATCAATGATCCGCGCACTTTCAGCCTGCCCTCAGGAGTGAAGGAACAGTCGGCATTGGCCCTGATTCCCCTTACCGGATCGTAGATTTTCGCGTTCGTCCAGCTGTTTTTCTTGCTGTCATAACTCATTTTCTCGATAAGGACTATCTGATCGCACGGAGTATTCCGCTTGGATTTGTCCGGATTCTTCTCATCTGTCTTGAGTTTGCCGTTCTTGTCGTACTTGTCCTGAACCCATATTACCCTGGCCGTATATGTGCCGTCATCCTCCTTGAAAATGGAAACCTTGCTTTTTTCGCCTTCGTATTCGGCAAGATAAATGCCGATTATGCGGTCCGCACTATTCTGTGTTACAGCAGAAAGCGCTGCCGGAATGCACAGCGCCGCCAATAAAAGTAATTTTCTCATCGTCCCGATTCTATTTTAAATCAAAGATAGTCAAATTCCTCGCCAAACTGAAACAAAAATCGGCCAAGGACAGGTATTCCGGAGGATTTTTTGCGTTATCGGAAATTTTGATTATTTTTGCGCACTTTTCCTCGGGTAGGAAAACTGATTACTATTTTATTAACTTAAACAGATTTACAATGGCTGTTAAAATTCGTTTACAGCGCCACGGAAAGAAGAATTTCGCATTCTTCCACATTGTTGTGGCAGATTCACGCTCACCGCGTGACGGTCGTTACATCGAAGAAATCGGCACTTACAACCCTAACACAAATCCTGCTACCATCGTTCTCAAGGCAGACAGGGCTCTTGCATGGCTTAATGTAGGAGCACAGCCGACACTTGTCGCACGCCGCATCCTTTCATACGAAGGTGTGCTTTTGAGAAAACATCTCCAGGGCGGTGTAGCCAAGGGCGCACTCACGCAGGAGCAGGCCGACCAGAAGTTCGACGCATGGAAGGCTGAAAGGGATGCCAAGATCAATGCCAAGATCGAAGGCCTTTCCAAAGCTGCCGCCGAAGCAGTAAAGGCTGCCGAGGAAGCAGAAGCAAAAGTAAACCAGGAAAGGGCTGAGGCTATCGCCAAGAAAAAGGCTGAGGCTGAAGAAGCTGCAAGGGCCGCTGCAGAAGCCGCAGCTGCTGAAAAAGCTGCACAGGAGGCTGCCGCTGCAGAAGCAGAGGGAGCACAGGCAGAAGCACCGGCAGAGGCATAATGCATTCTTCTGCGCATAGGATGCTCCAGATCGCCAAGGTATTGAAGTCAAACGGTACCGAAGGTGAGGTTGTGATAAGTTTCAGGGGCATCTCGCCGGAAGATATTGATCCGGAAGGACCGGTATTCATCTATTTTGATGGACTGCCGGTCCCTTTTTATTTCGATTCCTTTGTCCGGAAAGGGAACAACAGGGTCATTGCACGTCTTACCGGCATAGAGTCACTGGAAGATGCCGATGAAATAGTCGGGGCAGATATCTACGCGGACGGAGAAAGTCTCGGCATGGAAGAATACGAGGAAGACGACCTTTCTTTCCTGACCGGATGGACTCTTATGGATAAGGAAGGGAATATAAAGGGTGTAGTCAGCGGTTATCTGGACATACCGGAAAACCCATGCCTCGAAATCAGCACGGGAAACGGGGACGATGTCATCGTACCGCTTCACGAAGACCTCGTAAACGGCTTTGATGAAAATGCCAGGACTATCCGGATGGACATACCCGACGGGCTGTTTTCGGGAAAGTCCGGGCTGTGATTATTCCGCGGCTATCTTGATATAGACATTGGCCATGAAATCATCCATGCAGAAATACTCTGGAATAGTAGTCTGCGATTCATCGGAAAAAGTTATACTGAAATCAATATAATCCACGTTTCCAAGTTCGTCGAGTTCCAGAGGCGTCCACGTACTTACTATGGAATCTCCGGTTTCCGTTTCTGACGAAGGTCCCGCAAGAAGAATTTCGGCCTTGCCCGTCTCATTTTCCCCTGCATAGCCAGTAGCCGTCAGTTTCATCTCGATAGGTTCTTCATGCTGGGAATTGTATTCCGCAATTCTGTCCGCCACATATTTTGTATTGTTGACCATACAGGCGACAGGAGTACAGGTGCAGGCATCGTATTCAGCATATCCGAATACGATATGATGATTTTCCGTCTTGATTTCAGGACTGTTGTGGAAAAGGGCGAATACCTCGTACGAAGATGCCGTATCCGCATTTGCACTGTAAAGTCCGTCATAACCGTCATCTTTCGCTGTAGCGTATGAAAGCGAGAAACCGGTAAAATCAGTTTTTTCCTCGTCAGTCTGCCCCACGAACAGAAGGTCATAACCGGCGAACGATCCGAATACTATCTTGTCTTCCCCGAAAAGTTCGTCCTTATCCATACCTGACACCACATTGTCGAACGTGACCACGGCAGGATACTTGGACTCGAAGCCGCTGTTTTCCAGGCAAGATATAGCCATAGCGACGGCTATTATAATGGCAAATGTTCTATAAATAATCTTATTCATTTCAGTTCCAATTCCTTAACAGTTTTCTCCATCAATTCATAAGTGCTCTGTGATGCAGGACAGAGCGGAAGTCTGAATTCGTTTTCCATAAGTCCCAGCGCGGCCATGCCTGCCTTTACCGGTATCGGGTTACTCTCCACGAAGCAGTTTCTGAAAAGAGGCATGAGTTTCAGGTGCAGCCGGCGGGCCGTGACAATATCGTCCTGCAGCAGCGCCTCTGTCATGCGGACCATGTCTTCCGGATCAATATTCGATGCCACGCTGATGATACCGTCGGCACCAGTAGCCATCAGAGGAAGTGTCTCTTCATCATTGCCGCTCAGCACTGAGAATCCTTCCGGGGCATTCCTTATGATTTCCGAAATCTGTGAATAATTGCCGGAAGCCTCCTTTATGGCAATGATATTCGGGATTTCGGCCAGACGCAGCGTAGTCTCGGCCTTCAGGTTGGCTCCAGTACGGCCGGGGACATTGTAAAGCACTATACCTTTGTCTGTAGCCCCTGCTACAGCCTTGAAATACTCGTACATTCCCTCCTGGGTCGGCTTGTTATAATATGGGACCACTATCAGATAGGCATCCGGCCCGTATGTTTCAAGCTCCGAAATTCCTTTCAGTGTCTGGACCAGGGAGTTCGTCCCGCCTCCGACAATGACAGGCTTTCCTTTACAATGGTCTTTCGTTATTTCAAGAATCTTCAGTTTTTCACGGACATCCAGGCACGGTGTCTCGCCGGTAGTGCCGAGCGGAACCAGAAAATGTATGCCTGCGGCCACCTGCCTGTCCACAAGGCCGGCATATACTTCATAATCCACCTCCCCGTTCCGGAAAGGAGTAACCAAAGCTGTCCCGCAACCGGACAATTTCAGATTTTCCATAATTACCTCCTGCCTTAGTCTGACGCCGGTCAGTCTACCTGAAAACGACGTCCTTAAACTCATGGACACCGCTCAGGCTTTCGGTCCGGACGGCCGCTTCCACGGCGCCCTGTGCGAAGCCTTCCCTGGAAAACGCCTCATGCGTCATGGTTATCCTGTCGTTTGTCCCTTCAAAACCTATCGTATGTATGCCTGGAATCTCACCGCAGCGGACCGACTGTATGTCCGTATTCACAGACATGTTCCTGTCTATGATCCCTGCCAGACTTCTGGCTGTACCGCTCGGCGCATCGAGCTTGTGGCAATGGTGCTTTTCCACGATGTAAGGGCTGTAACCTCCGGTCTTTCCCAGCAGAGACGATATGAAATCCGTCACTGCGAAAAAGACATTGACACCAATGGAAAAATTGGACGCGTATATCATGGGCGTGCCGCATTTTTCGAAATACCCTATGACTTCATCCTTTATGTCATTCCAACCGGTAGTCCCCACGACCACTGCCTTGAAGTTTTCGGCCAGGAACCTGTAGTTTTCCCTGAATGCTTCAGGCACGGTAAAATCTATGCATACCGACTCACCGGCAATCATCTTGTCGAAAGAACGTATGTCCTCGCTCTTTCCGGCACATTCTATATTCCGTTCGAGAAGGACTTTTTCCACCATCCTTCCCATTTTCCCGTAACCGCTAATGACAACCTTCATTCTCAAACAAATATTTGTGTATCTGACATACTGCATCCGTCATGACATCCCTGTCCACGACGAAACTGAGGTTAACGTATGAAGCGCCCTGTGAAATCATGTATATCTTGCAGTCCGCAAGCGGGGCGAATGCCTTCTGCAGCAGACCCTTGATATTTATAATATTCTTTCCTATGATGGATATCTGGGACTTGTCCTCGTCCACATACACGTCGCAGAATGCTGAAAGCTGCTCCACGACCTTGTCTATCTTCTGAGAAGAATCCACCGTCACCGAAATATTGGCCTCGGAAGTGCTTATAAGGTCTACCGATACCTTGTTCACGCTGAAAATCTCGAAGACTTTCTTCAGGAATCCGGAAGTGTTTATCATTTTGGTGGAGAAGATGTTTATCACCAGGATGTTTTCCTTGAAGGACACGGATTTCACGCCGTCCTCAATAAAACTGTTCTGGAGTATGACCGTACCTTTCCCCTCCGGATTCATGGAGTTCAGGACATATATCGGGATATTCTTGTTTACGGCCGGCTCGATAGTCAGAGGATGCAGCACTTTGGCACCGAAATGCGCCATCTCGGCTGCCTCTTCAAAGGATATCTGTTCTATACATCTGGTATTCTGCACTTTCCTCGGATCCGCAGTACGGACTCCGTCCACGTCAGTCCAGATTTCTATGGCGGATGCGTCCAGGGCCATACCTATCAGAGATGCGGAGTAGTCAGAGCCGCCGCGTCCCAGGACAGTAGGCTCGCCTTCCGCGGTAGCGGAAACGAATCCCTGGGTGATCACGGCATCATTGCCTTCGTATGCAGCCGAGACTTCACCGGGCACTTTGGTCTGGATAGCCGCAGAATCCGGCTCGCCTTTCAGGTAGTCATTGCCTGTTATGATCATTTTTCTGGCATCAATGTAGCCAGTCTTTATTCCCCGCGCATTCATTGCGCACCAGATGATGTTGGATGAGAGGTACTCACCCTTGGATATTATGACAGCCTTGCTTCTATCGGACAATTCTCCGAGCGAACATACCGCACCCACGAATGAGGCAAGGTCATCACAGATCCTGTCCACTATCGTACACGCCTGTCTGCAGTAATCAGGGGTATCGGACATCAGTTCATGGGCCAGACCGATATGTCTCGCCCTGAGCTGGTCCATAAGAGCACTGGCTTCCATGCGGTTCTTCACTGCAGCATGGTCAGCTATCTTGTATAGCATGTCCGTCACTTTCGAAAGGGCGGAAACGACTACTACAGGTTTCTGCTCCAGTTTTCCGCGGACAATGGATATTGTTCTCGTTATTGCTTCGCAATTGGCGACCGAGGTGCCGCCGAATTTCATTACAATCATACTGTTCCGTTAATATTTTAAGTTCGTTTCATTCTGTCTGTAAATCCGGGCAGTATTTGCAGGTTTCCAACAGGAAGCCATACGGATATACCCCGAAAAAACTTTTAAATATAGTAATAATATTGACTTGTACGACATCATCTTATCTGTTTCGGCAGATTTCTCATACGTTCCGGCAGATCCTTCGCTACGTTTACGTTCCTGCAATCCACTCGTTCCGTTCCGGCAGATTTGCAATCTGCAGGTATTGCAAGCAGCCGGATTGCAAATCCGGCTGTACGTGATATGATTCCGGCTGTACGTAAAATCAGACGTTCTTCCGCTGTACGTGTACGTCTGTACACGGATATAAAAAAAGAGGAGACCGCAGGACTTGTCTTCCGACTTTCCTTCAGGTCTCCTCTCATACTAAACGCGGCAGCTGCCTACTCTCCCACCTGGTCGGGCAGTACCATCGGCGCAAGTGAGCTTAACTTCTCTGTTCGGTATGGGTAGAGGTGGGTCCTCACCGCTATTGCCGCCGCA
>DVIP01000101.1 GCA_018711225.1 Candidatus Cryptobacteroides intestinipullorum
TGCGGCGGCAATAGCGGTGAGGACCCACCTCTACCCATACCGAACAGAGAAGTTAAGCTCACTTGCGCCGATGGTACTGCCCGACCAGGTGGGAGAGTAGGCAGCTGCCGCGTTTAGTATGAGAGGAGACCAGAAGGAAAGTCGGAAGACAAGTCCTGCGGTCTCCTCTTTTTTTATATCCGCTTGTCAGGACACGTATAGCCGGAGTCATATCACGTACGGTCGGACACGTATAGCCGGATTTACCTATCTTTCTTCGAGCCAGTGCAGGAAATCATCTGTCCGTGAGCGGCTGACCATCATCTCGAAAGATGCCGCAGGGATTGATTCTATCATGTACCTGCTGCCCATTTTCACTATCCTGGATATGGCGGACATGGCTGTGATACAGTTTCTGGAAATCCTGAAAAAAGCCTCATGGTCAAGCTGTTCCATCGCTATGTCCAGCGAAAAGTCCACCACGTACTTTTTCCCGCTCCGTGTAATCAGATAAGTGCTTTTGTCTTCGGAATAGAAATAGGCTATGTCTGCCACCAGAACCGGAACTATCGTATCGTTCAGTCTTACGAGAAATCTTTTCCGGATATTCCTGTGTCCGGCCTCCGTCCTGCCTTCATCCGCACTCTTCTCCTGTTCCCGGCCGGCAGTTTCCGCCGCTTTCCCTGATTCGTCCGGACCGTGTCCCATCCTGGCCAGGCATCTTTCTACGGCCCGTTTCACTGATTCCGGACCGACAGGCTTCAGAAGATAGTCCGTGCTTTCCACCTCAAATGCCTTAACCGCATAATTGTCGTATGCGGTAGTCATTATTACGCTGGCATTGATATCGGTCTGCCTGAATATCTCGAAACAGTTCCCGTCAGCCAATTCCACATCCATGAAGATGATGTCAGCCTTGTGCGACCGGTCGTTCAGCCAGGATATTGTTCCGGATACGGAATCCGTCTCTCCGACAATCTTCATGTCAGGGTACAGTCCTTCCAGGATAGCGGCAAGCTTTTTCCTGGCTATTGCTTCATCTTCGACTATCAGTATATTCATTTACGCCTGTCTTAAATATTTGTATTACGATATTATGGAATCCGATTTATGCAGCAGGGGAATGGTTACGGAGAATACGCTCCCGTCGGAAACCACTTCCACCTCCTTGCCGTATAAATCCATGTATTGTCTTTTCAGGTAGTTCAGCCCGACTTTCGTCGATTCGGCTGCACTGAGTTTCGGTCTGAGCGGATTGCTTACGCTCAGACCATTGTCATCCGCATTCACGGTTATCACGAGCGGGTCTTCTTTCCCGAGCCTGTTGTGCTTGATAGCGTTTTCTATCAGCATCTGCACGGAGCACGGTATGACATTAAACCCTTTTATCCTTTCCGGTATATCGGTCTCTACGGAAAAGCCGTCTTCAAACCTCACCTTGAGCAAGTCTGTATAAAGCCCGACAAAATTCATTTCGTCTTCTACCGTGACCGTAGTCCTGTCATCGTATTTGAGCATGTACCGGTATATTCCGGCAAGTTTGTGGATATATGTGCTGGCCTGGGCTGTATTTCCGTCCAGGACGAGACAGTCGAGTATGTTGAGCGAGTTGAACAGAAAATGGGGATTGACCTGCTGTTTCAGCCGCTCATACTGGAATTCGGCGAGATTCGCCTTGTCCCGTTCCATTCTGACTGCCGCATTCAGCCCGATGGCGTAGTCCGCTATGTACACCAGCGAGAAGCAGATCAATATCATCATTACGGATACTGTGAGAAGCTGCAGGTATTCGAGAAGCGAGAACGTGTATGCGGGACCTGACGGCAGGTTCAGCCTTGCAATCAGCACTGCGATACCGGACAGGAGGATGCACGTTCCGGCGGCGATGCCGGATTTCATGTATGTGTTCCATCCGCTTTTCCTGATATGTCTCACCAGCAGGACAAGCAGGCACAGAATGACTACTGCCATGCCTGAATTGGAGAGCAGAAACCTGACAGTCTCAGAGAGGCTGTATGCCGTGCGCAGTGAGAAGAGCCGGGTTATGGCTGCCCTTGCGAATATTATGAGGATGATGACGACAGCCAGCAGGATGATGTGTTTTTTCGAAATTCCGTCCGCGGTCCGTGCAGTGGGGGGGGGTGGCCCGATAGTGTGCTCCGGATGCCTCTCCAGGGCCTTTCCGATAGCCTTGAGAAGAAGCAGAGTGCCCCATCCGATGATTTCCGTCGTCATCAGTGTGGACAGGGAATGCGGAAGCATGTCCGAATCGGAGAAAACCGCTATCAGCCGGGCCCCGTAAACCCCGAGAAAATAGCCTATGACATTGGTAAGTATGATGCTGGACACGGTAAGTTCCATTCCGGCCTTCATCTTTACGCACAGCATCGAGACCATGAGGACGGTAAGGAGCGTCAGCAATATTTCATCGTCTATGCCTGCAAGCCGGCAGGCGTATGATACTGCGAAATGCAGCAATGCGAAAATATGTATGATGACGCTGGTCCTGATGGTCATAGTCAGTGCATGTGTTATCACGATATTTTCAAATTTACGGATTTTCATTGTAAATCTCCATTCTCCCGACGAAAAAATTCCGCATTTCATTCATCCCGAAAAATTGACCGCTCATCTGACGTTTCAGACCGCTCGTCATCCGTCGTTTTTTTTGTACAAATGACATTTTTAGTTTTGCATACCCATAATAATAACATTGAATGAAAAAACCTGAATTGTCTTTCTGGCAGATATGGAATCTGAGTTTCGGATTTCTTGGAGTGCAGATAGGCTACTCCCTGCAGAATTCAAACACGTCATCCATATTCGAGTCTCTCGGTGCCGATGTGAGCCATCTGAGTTATTTCTGGCTGGCAGCGCCGATAGCCGGTATGATTATACAGCCTATAGTGGGCATGTTCTCCGACAGGACATGGACGAGACTGGGCAGGCGGATCCCTTATATTCTGGGAGGCGCGCTTGTCTCGGCACTTGCTCTTCTGCTCATGCCAAACTGTCCTGCACTTCTGGCTTTCGCCCCTCTTGCGATGGGGGCTTTCATCCTCCTTTTCATGGACCTGTCCTTCAATGTCACCATGCAGCCGTTCAGGACCCTTGTGGCAGACATGCTGGATGATTCGCAGAAGACTCAGGGATATGTCGTACAGACATTCCTTATCAACCTCGGTGCGGTCATCGGAGCCTTCCTGCCTCTGGTCATGACCTGGCTCGGCGTGTCCGACGAAGCCGTCCCGGGACAGGTTTCCAGGCATATCGCGTACTCGTACTATGCCGGCGGGGTGATTCTCCTGCTGACAGTCCTGGTGACAGCGTTCAAGACCAGGGAATATCCGCCGGAGAAATTCGCGGAGTACAATAATCTGCCGGCAGGAAATCCTTCCGCTGCCGTAAAGGACAATGATGCCTCCGGCAATACCGTAAAAGACAATGCCGCAGCCGCTGCCAGACCGGGTTTCCTGACCCTGATGCGCAATATCCCGAAAGTCATGCTGCAGCTCGGCGTGACGCAGTTCTTCTCGTGGGCTGCATTGTTCCTGATGTGGACATACCTGAAGCCTGCCATTACCGGAAATGTCTTTGACCCGGCCACGGGCCTTGTGCTTTCGGAAGGCGCCACACAGACCTGGACCGGAGTTCTGAACGGTATTTATCCGATTCCGGCCTGTATAATATCCATTTTCCTCAGCAGGATAGCCGCACGCCTGGGGAACAAGACAGTCTATGCTGCCTGTCTCTTCTGCGGGGCGCTCGGATTTGCGGGGCTTCTGTTCATCCACAACCAGTATCTGATGATGCTCCCTATGGTCGGAATCGGGATTGCCTGGGCCGGAATCCTGGCCATGCCGTATTCAATCCTTTCCCGTGACGTGCAGGCCACGGATATGGGGGCATACATGGGGATATTCAATTTCACCATTACACTGCCACAGATAGTCATAGGCCTGACCGGAGGAATGATTGTAAAGTGGATTTTCGGTTCGGAAGCCATCTGGATGCTCGGCCTTGCCGGAGTCTTCATGCTTCTGGCGGCGGTATCAGTCGCATTTGTCCATGACAGGAAGTAAGCCTGTCCGGGGGACTGTAATCGCGAAATAATATATTGAACCATATAATTAATTGAAAACCAAGTAATTTTATGAACAAAACCGTTTCAATATCTGCAGTGCTGATGCTGCTTGGCATCTTCGCCTTGTCCGCTTCCGCCCAGGACGGCTATGAGGTGAAGGGTGTTATCCAGGATCAGATAGGCCCGGTCATCGGTGCCACTGTCATGGAACAGGGTACGGCCAACGGAGCTTCTACCGGTCTTGACGGTGACTATGTCATTGTCGCATCGGGTCCGGATGCCATGCTCGAATTCAGCTGTATCGGCTACAAGACTCTTGTATTCAAGGCATCGGAGGTCCCTCAGGTGATTACACTTGAGGAAGACACCATTTTCCTGGACGATGTGGTGGTCATCGGCTACGGTACTGTCAAGAAAGAAGACATGACAGGCTCCATTGTAGCCATCAAGACCGAGGAACTGAACCGGGGTGCCGTAGTTTCCACGCAGGACATGCTTAAGGGAAAGGTCCCTGGTCTCCAGATTATTCCCGGAGACGGCGGACCAGGTTCAAGCTCCACGATACGAATCCGCGGTGCTGCATCCCTGAATGCGTCCAATGACCCTCTTATCGTGATAGACGGAGTTCCTATCGCAGTGGACGGCGGTGCGGGAATGTCCAACCCTCTGGAGACCATCAACCCTAACGACATAGAGTCCTTTACTGTCCTGAAGGATGCCTCATCCGCAGCCATCTACGGCTCCCGCGCGTCTAACGGTGTCATCATCATAACCACCAAACGCGGAAAGGGAGGAAAACCTCAGGTGAGCTACAGCGGAAGCGTGAGTGTCCAGACCAATTCAAAGCGTATCCCGACCATGACTCCTGGAGAATTTCGCGACTATGTGGCGGAAACTTTCCCTGCAGGCACTACTGCCGGGGACTATGTCCAGTCACATCTCGGCAGCGTGGATACGGACTGGCAGGACCTGATTTTCCGTACTGCAATATCCCACGATCATAATGTAAGCCTCAGCGGCAATGTGAAGGAGCGCATGCCGTATCGTGCGTCTGTCGGCTGGACCAGCCAGCAGGGTACACTCCATACATCGAAATATGACAGGGGAACCGACGATATCAGCCTGTCTCCGAACTTTTTCGACAATCATCTTACCGTGAGCCTGAGCGGAAGGGGCGTATATACCCATCAGATTTATGCTGACGGAGGTGTTGTAGGCAATGCGGCTTTCTTCAATCCGACACAGGACCCTTATTTCAGAAACGAGGACGGTTCCATAGACTATACCACTACCAACGGTTTCTGGAATTACGGTACCGGCAGGGGCGAGAACTTCACCCCGAACACGCTGCTGGGAGTAGGTCCGCTTTCGCAGCTTTATGACGTGGACAATTACGGAAATGCCATGCGTATGATCGGCAATGCACAGATTGATTATAAGGTGCATGGCTTCGAGGCCCTGAAATTCAATCTCAGCCTCGGCATGGATATGTCACAGTACAATTCCCACAGCGGGGTGAATCCGGGATCATTCCAGGCATACTCGGATACCGAGAACAGGGGTATAGGACAATATTCCGAATCCAGGCAGTTCCGCAGGAACCAGGTTCTCGAATTCTACGCCAATTTCAACAAGGAATGGGGAATCCATCATCTGGATGTCATGGCAGGTTATTCATGGCAGCATTTCTTCAGTTCCGACAGGTCGGTTTCCTATTTCAATGTCACGAACGAGCAGAAAGGAGACGATTCCCGTTATCCGTACAACAGGCAGGAGAGTTTCCTGGTATCATTCTACGGACGTATCAATTATTCCATAGATTCGAGATACCTTTTCACTTTCACTCTCCGTGACGATGCCTCATCGAGATTTTCTCCGGAGACGCGCTGGGGACTTTTCCCTTCGGGGGCGTTCGCATGGAACATAAAGGAAGAGCAGTTCCTCAAGGATGTCGCACCTGTTTCCCAGCTCAAGTTCAGGCTGAGCGCCGGTCAGACAGGCCAGCAGGAAATAGGCAGCAACTATCCGTACATGTCGATTTACAGCCTTTCCACGGATGTATACAAACAATATTACATGGGTTCTGACGGATATCAGTTCTACTATACTCCAGGTGCCTATGACCCTGATATAAGATGGGAGACCACCACTACCTACAATGCCGGAGTGGATTTCGGTTTCCTGAATGACCGCATTACGGGTAATGTGGATGTATATCTGCGCCAGACCAAGGATCTGCTCAACAGCGTCATTACTCCTATGGGGTCCAATTTCGGAAACACGGTCCTCACCAATATCGGCTCCATGGAGAACAAGGGTGTGGAATTTTCCCTGAACGTAGTGCCGGTGGAGACAGAGGACTGGCATCTTTCCATCGGATTCAACGGTACGTTCCAGGATACAAGGTTCACCAAGCTGAACAGTACCGATGACCCGACATACGCGATACAGGTGGGAAGCATCACCAAGGGAACCGGAAGTATGCTCAGCGTGCATAAGGTAGGGTATGCCCCGTATTCGTACCGTACTTTCCAGCAGGTCTATGATTCCGAAGGCGAGCCGATACAGAATGCCCTGGTGGACAGGGACGGTGACGGAAGTATCACTGACAATGACCGCTATATTTCCGGAAAGAGCCCGAATGCAAAATTCTTCTACGGACTCAACCTCAAGCTCTCTTACAGGAACTGGGATTTCGGATTCAACGGACACGGCTCTGCAGGCAACTGGCTCTTCAACGATTTCGCGTCGGCGAACTCTACGTCGAATCTGGATGTGAATGCGGGAAATCTCCCGAATTTCGCCAGGTATGTGAAAGTCACAGGGTTTACCGAAGCCAACAGCGGCGAGCAGTGGTATTCCGACATGTTTCTGGAAAATGCGTCATTCTTCAGGATGGATGATATCAATCTCGGATATACTTTCAGGAATATCCGGAACTGGGGAGGGGATATCCGTCTGGCACTAAGCGCCCAGAACGTGTTTGTCATCACAGGGTACAGCGGCGTGGACCCGGAATGCTCGAATGTGACAGGTATAGACGGGACTATCTGGCCTCGTCCCCGCACTTTCTCACTGCGTGTGAATGTTAACTTCTAATGACATGGTTATGAAGACTATATACAGAAATCTCATTTTCATTGCGACAGCGTTTTCATCCGTATTCGGCCTTTCATCATGCATCGGAGACCTGAATACTGTTCCGCTGAACCCTTATGACAAGGTTCCGGAGACCGCTTACGGCAGGGATGAAGCCGGCTATCTTCAGGGACTGACCAAAATCTATTTCCAGTTCATTTCGAACGATACGAAGGATCTGCAGGTATCGGACGGCGGAGCTTCCGAACTGAACCGGGCTTTCTGGTCGGTTCAGGAGACTACTACGGATGAGGCCAAGTGCGCATGGGCCAATGACGCATGGGTGCGCGCCCTCAATACCAATACATGGTCCGAGTCCCAGAACGATGCTACATACGCGGTCTATGTCCGCACTCTGCAGGGAATCTCATACGTGAACGAATTTCTCCGTGAAACCACAGATGAAAAACTCGATTCCAGGGGTGTGGATGATGCCGTAAGGGCCAAGGTGGCACAGTTCCGTGCCGAGGCCAGGTTCCTCAGGGCCTATTTCTACTGGATGGCAATAGATACTTTCGGGAATGTGCCTTTCATCACGGAAGATTCCGATTTCGGGGCTGGGGTGAATCCTGAGCAGGGCAAACGCAAGGATATCTTCGACTACTGCATAACCGAACTGAGGGATCTGGCATCCGAAACGAGTGCCATGCCTGCTGCCCGCTCCAACTATCCGCGTGCCGACAAAGGCGCCGTGTGCGGTCTTCTGGCCAGGATGTACCTGAACGCCGAAGTCTATTCGGGAACTGCCATGTGGCAGGAAGCCAAGGATGTGTGCGAGGATATCTTCGGAATGGGCTATGACCTCTGCCCGAACTATCCGGATCTTTTCCGCGGGGACAACGGCGAGAATCCGGATGCATTGAAGGAAATCATCTTCGCATCGGCATACGATGCCGAACAGGCACAGTCTTACGGCGGTACTTCCTATCTGACACTGGCTGCCGTCGCAGCGGAGGATGTCGTGGAGGAAACTGTCCAGGGAGAGGCCGGGGAAACTACGGTGACATATTTTCCTAACGGCGTGAAC
>DVIP01000102.1 GCA_018711225.1 Candidatus Cryptobacteroides intestinipullorum
GAAAAACAGTTACGATATGAAATTGCATTATGTTATTTCCATGCTGCTCGCCTGCATATTGGCAAGCAGTATTTCCATTTCCGCTCAGCCGAAGAATCCTTATTACGAAAAAGGGTATAAGGCAGACCTGCAGTTGGGCATGACGCCTGCCAAAAACTATGTCATAGCAAACTGGGCATTGACCTCGTCGCACGGTTATTGTTTCGGAAACGGACTGTTTGTCGGCGGAGGTACAGGTTTCTATTTGGATGAAAGAGGCTTGGACGGAAAGAAATGCAGGCTGCTGCTGCCTGTCTACGGAGAAGTCACATACAGTTTCATGAACCGTCTGGCAAGTCCGTTGATAGGAGTCCGCGGGGGTGCGTTGTCCGACTATACGGTAAGAGGTTCCGGATTCTTCGTCCGTCCTTATATCGGGGCCAATATCTGGAGAATATCCGTTACTTTGGGTGTCGAATTGTTGTCTATGGGGTACAGGGATATATCATATACCAAGGTTGACGACGGATTCGAGATTAACGGTCCGACAGGATTCCAGTATGGAGATTTCGGGGTGCATATCGGAATTTCTTACAATTTCTGATTTTTCAACCTGCAACAGAGTGGGGTCCGGAATTTTATCCGGGCCTCACTCGAAATTGTTTGGAAAAATCCTGATTGAAGGATACTTTTTTAATAACTATACCGATTGACATAATCATGAAATCATTGTTCAGGCTTTTTCAAATTATCTGCTGTCTCGCGGGACTTGCTTCATGCAAGGAGCAGCCGCTTGTAACCGACAGTCCGGATTATCTGACATTCACCGTTTCCAATATGACGGACTCTGATATCACTTTGAGTGGAAAAGTGAATATGAAAGAGTATTCAATAGTCATTGTTTCAGGAAAGGAATACTCATACAGTCAGGATGCGATGAGCGGTGCTGTCGTTGATAATGGGATTCCCGTATACAGTTTCGAGACAGTAAAGATGACAATGACGGATAACCGCGAGATAGAATTGTCGTCTTCTGTTTTTCAGGGATTATGGAAAGAGACAGGAGACCACCATATCGGCCTGACGATTGACCAGTCATTTTTGGAAAGATATTCAGAGTGATTCGGAAGAATTTGTGGGAACTGGCGAAAAGTTGCAGAAAAGCACTCCAAATGGTGGCGAAAAGTTGCAAAAACTATTGTGAAATGCTTGCGAAAAGTTGTATATTTGCGTGTAATTTATTGATATCATGCTTGATAGAAAAATTTTCGCTCAGCTGGAGCAATGGTTCAAATCCGGAACTGGAAAAGCGGCATTTCTTGACGGTGCCCGACAGGTCGGCAAGACTACGGCGGAATCTTTATGAAGACGGCAGTATCGGGGTCGGGTGACACTTTGACCTGGTCTGGCTGCGGTTCCGGGGATTGGAAATGTTAAGAAAATAATAATAAATTATTAAAATTTTTTTGCGTATTTTTGCAGAGTTGTTGAAAGTTGTTATCTGACAGGGCCTTTTAATGAAAATCCTGCAGATGGCGGTTTTCGGATTGGACTATAACCTCGGAAATATGCAGATTTTTCTTCAGATCTTCACCCTTCTGGGTGCATTGGGAATGTTCCTTTACGGAATGACCCTCATGAGTGAAGGACTACAGAAGGCGGCCGGAGACAGACTCAGGGCGTTTCTGGCATCCATGACATCCACTCCTTTCAAACAGGTGCTTACCGGTCTCGGAATCACGGCTTTGATACAGTCTTCGAGCGCGACTACCGTGATGGTGGTAAGTTTCGTGAATGCAGGACTCCTTTCACTTGCCAACGCCATAGGTGTGATAATGGGAGCCAATATAGGTACTACAGTCACTGCCTGGCTTATATCCATTTTGGGATTCACTGTAGACATCGCTTCACTGTCAATACCGCTTATGGCTGTCGGCTTCGTGTTCTTCGTGGCCAAGAAAAGCAAGAACAAGAGTATAGGCGAGTTCATCATAGGTTTCGCCCTGCTTTTCCTCGGACTTAACTTCCTCAAGAATTCGGTTCCTGACCTGAACCAGTCTCCCGAAGTGCTTGCCTTCCTGCAGCAATGGGCCGGCTACGGCTACGGTTCCGTGCTTATATTCGTGCTCATAGGCACCCTGCTGACTATTGTCCTGCAGTCGTCGAGCGCGACGATGGCATTGACCCTGGTGATGGTGAATGCCGGGTGGATTCCGTTCGATATTGCGACAGCGATGGTATTGGGCGAAAATATCGGAACGACGATTACTGCGAATATCGCTGCGTCTGTGGCGAATGTTTCGGCGAAAAGGGCGGCACGCGCACATACAGTGTTCAATGTGTTCGGTGTCATCTGGGTGCTGATTCTGTACCGTCCGTTCCTGAAGCTTATCGGGATAATCGTGGAGGCTCTCGGCTATCCTAACCCGATGACTTCAAGTTTCGCAGATGCACAGCCGGGTACGGACGAATATGCGGCCCTGCAGACATCCGCACTCTACGGGGTGTCCATGCTGCATACTCTTTTCAATACCATCAACACTTGTATCCTGATCTGGTTTGTGCCTGTGATAGAGAAGCTTGTGACATGGATGGTGAAGAGTCCTGCAGGTGATGAGGAAATTTTCAGGCTCCGCTTTATCCAGGGAGGTCCGCTCAGTACGGCCGAACTTTCTCTCGATGAGGCCAAGCAGGAAATCGTACATTTCGCTGAAATCTGCCGCAAGGGTTTCGGATATGTCAGGGAAGCAATCAACGAAACCGACAAGGACAAGACCGAACTGCTTGAACAGAAGCTGGTAAAATATGAAGAGATTACGGACAGGCTTGAATTTGAGATCGCATCTTATCTGAACGAAGTGTCCAAATCAGAAATAAGCGAGGAAGCCGGTTCCAGAATCAAGGCCATGTACAAGATTATCGGTGAGATGGAAAGTCTCGGTGATTCGGGAGAAGCGATAGCCCGTATGCTGCAGAGAAAGAATATTCATGGCAAGAATTTTGACGATGCGATGCTCCGGCGTCTGAACAGGATGATGGATCTGGTGGACAATGCATATACTGCCATGATAGAAAACCTCAGGAAGAGGTATGCCGAACTGGAGGACATCACCAATGCGACGGATGCGGAAATACAGATAAACGAGTACAGGAATGCCTTGAGAGAAGAGCATATAGTGAACCTCGAAAGCAACAGTTACAATTATCAGACAGGGGTCTTCTATATGGACATAGTTTCCGAACTCGAGAAAATGGGTGATTTCATCATCAACATATCTCAGGCAGAACTGGCTGTAGCGGCAGAAAAATGAATATAAGATTGTTTATGCCTTTAATGGTCGTCCTGGCCGCTGTCTCATGCAGACAGCGCGGGGACGGCCCTTTTCATCCGAGGCCGTTCCCTATGGTCTCCGTCCCGTCCATGATGACGGACAGCAGGGAGGCAGCGTCGTATCTTGCCGGACATTTCTGGGATGAATTTACCGACACTTCCTTTCTTTTCCCGTGCGATTCAATGCTTGTAAACGGGGTGGAAAGGGCAGGTGTGGAACAGGCGTATGCGAACTGGCTTGCTGTTCTGGATATGGCGGATCCGGATGAGGCGGCGGAATCAGTGGAAAGGATGTTCGGTCAGATAGTTTCCATGGAGTCCACGGATACGTCTTCCAATGTGTTCGAGAGCATGACGGAGCTGACTTCGAAATATCTTTATGATCCCAATTCCCCTTTCAGGGACGAGGATTTGTATCTTCCTTTTGTGAAGGGGCTCTCCGAATGCAGGTTCGTGCCTGAGGGCAGGAGAGTCGGATATGAATACGATGCGGAAATGTGCGCCTTGAACAGAAAGGGTACTGCGGCGGCAGATTTTGTCTTCTGTGACAGGAACGGGCGCAGGTATTCCCTTTACGGCATAAAGGCCGATTATGTTATCCTGTTTTTCAGCAATCCGGGGTGTACGGCCTGCAAGCAGATAATAGATGAGCTGAACTCCGATGCCCGTATAAGTGACATGATATCGGCGGGAAGACTGGCTGTCCTGAATATCTACATAGACTCCGACCTGGCCGAATGGAAAAAATACATGCCGATATATCCCGACAGCTGGTACAACGGGTATGATCCTGACTACGTGATAAGGACTGACGTGCTTTACAATGTCAGGGCTATTCCGTCCCTCTACCTTCTGGACAAGGACAAGAAGGTCCTGATGAAGGATGTGCCCCAGGAGAAGCTTTTCCGTTGGCTGGAGAATATTCCCTCGTGATTCCGCTACGCATTACACGAATCTCAAAATGTTTGACCTTCGCTTTTTTCTGTTGCAGATAGCCGTTAATTTTCTAACTTTGTATGATATGTGCGGTGCGGGGGCACGGCATTTTTACGCATAATCAGTTGCTATATGGAAATAACCAAGGAAATCTGGGGCAAGTCCCCTTGCGGGAAAGACATTTGCCGATACAGAATCACAAACTCATCCGGCGCATACGTCGAACTTTCGGAAATCGGAGCCGGTATCGTCTCCGTGACAGTCCCTGACAAGGAAGGGAAAATGGCTGATGTGGCTTTGGGGTACAAGGATCCTTTGAGTTATTTCGGTGACGGGCCGTGTCTCGGAAAAGTGCCCGGAAGATATGCGAACAGGATTGCACGCGGACATTTTTCTCTTGACGGGAAAGAATATGAACTTCCTGTAAACAATGGTCCCAACCATCTTCACGGAGGTCCTGAAGGTTTCCAGAACAAGGTATGGGAAAGCCGTGAACACGAAGGGGGAGTGGAATTCATGTATTTCTCTGAAGACGGGGAGATGGGATATCCGGGAAACATGAAGGTCGTAGCCAGATATGAATGGTCTGAAAACAATGAACTTACCTTGATTCTTACGGCAGAGACGGACGCCCCTACAGTAGTCAATCTGACAAATCATGCCTATTTCAATCTTAACGGGGAAGGGAACGGTGATATTCTCGGGCATGAACTCCGCCTGAATGCATCGGAATATCTTCCGACAGATGATACGCTGATTCCTCTCGGAGAAAGCGCCCCTGTGTCCGGGACTCCTATGGATTTTGTAAATCCGAAACCGATAGGAAGGGATATAAAAGAGGATTTTCCTGCATTGAAGTACGGAAAAGGATATGACAATTGCTGGATTATAGACGGAAGTCCTGAGGAATCAGTGCGTTTCGCGGCGGAACTCTATTCTCCGGAGAGCGGAAGGACTCTCCAGATATATACTACCCAGCCGGGAATCCAGATTTATACCGGAAACTGGCTCTCAGGTTCTCCTGAAGGCAAGTGCGGAAGAAGCTATGAGGATTATGAAGGAGTGGCCATGGAATGCCAGAAATATCCGGACAGTCCCAACGAGCCAGATTATCCTTCCACTGTCCTCAGGCCTGGAGAGACCTATAAGGAGGCCATAATCTTATCTTTCGGCGTCAGAAACTGAAAGGAATCGTATTTTATGAAACAATATCTTGATCTGTTGAGACATATCCGGGAACACGGAGTAATGAAGGATGACCGGACAGGAGTAGGGACACAGAGTATTTTCGGATATCAGATGAGATTCGACCTCAGCAAGGGGTTCCCTCTTCTCACTACCAAGAAAGTACATTTGAAATCCGTCATTTACGAACTTCTGTGGTTTATTTCAGGCGACACCAACATAAAATACCTGAAAGATCACGGAGTGTCAATATGGGACGAATGGGCGGATGAAAACGGGGATCTCGGTCCTGTATACGGACACCAGTGGAGAAGCTGGCCCGCACCTGACGGAAAGACCATCGACCAGCTGTCCGATGTGATAGAGATTATCAGGAAGAATCCGGATTCGCGAAGGATGATAGTATCCGCATGGAATGTGGCCGAGGTGGACAGAATGGCCCTGCCTCCATGCCATACCATGTTCCAGTTCTATGTCGCCGAAGGGCGGCTTTCGTGCCAGCTCTATCAGAGAAGTGCAGACGTGTTTCTGGGAGTCCCGTTCAATATAGCTTCGTATGCCCTCCTGACCATGATGGTGGCCCAGGTCTGCGGCTATATGCCGGGCGAGTTCATCCATACCACCGGAGATACGCATATATACCGGAACCATTTCGACCAGGTGGCTCTCCAGCTTTCCAGGGAACCGAGGCCGCTGCCTGTGATGAAGATTAATCCCGACAAAAAGGATATATTTTCTTTCGAGTACGAAGATTTCATCCTGGAAGGGTATGATCCGTGGCCGGCGATAAAGGCTCCGGTGGCGGTATGATGATATTTTCTTATCGTTCAGGACAATGATTGAAAAATGCATAATAGCCGCCGTTGCTGACAATGGTGCGATAGGCAGGGGCAATGCGCTTGTCTGGCATATTTCCGGCGACATGAAATATTTCCGGAAACTGACAACCGGCTTTCCTGTAATCATGGGACGGAAAACGTTCGAATCCATCGGACGACCCTTGCCCGGACGCAGGAATATTGTTGTGACACGCTCCTTGCAGCCAGTGGAAGGTGTTGAGACCGTGTCGTCTCTGTCAGAAGCATTTGCAGCGGCAGAATCCGGCTGTGCGTCCGAGGGGGTGTTGTCCGGAGACGGTATTTCGGGCACATGTGCGGAGGCTCCGGCCAGATGTTTTGTCATCGGAGGCGGCGAGATATACCGTCAGGCCATTGCGGTAGCGGATACAATGTATATTACACGGGTCCATTGCACTATAGAGGATGCCGATACTTTTTTCCCCGATATTTCCCCTGACGTATGGGAAGAGACGGCATGTTCGGAGCCGATGACCGACCCCGAATCCGGCCTTGTATATGAATTTGTGGAGTTCCGCAAGAAGAAATAAAAGCAAACGACGGACTTGACAGACACTAAAGGAATTGTTATGGAAAGAGAGAGTTTCGGGAACCGTTTCGGAGTCCTGGTCGCTATGGCAGGGTCGGCTATCGGCCTTGGAAACCTGTGGAGATTCCCTTATCTGGTGGGTTCTTACGGCGGGGCCGCATTCATATTCGTGTATATTTTCTGTGTATTCCTGCTTTGCCTGCCGATTTTCATGTCGGAAGTGATAGTGGGGCGCAGAAGCCGGTCCAACGCTTACGGTGCATTCAAGAAACTGGCGCCCGGAACAAACTGGAAGTGGCTCGGTGCGGTTTCTGTGGTTACGCCTATCATAGTGGTGTCGTATTACAGCGTGGTCGGAGGCTGGTCTGTCGAATATTTCCTGAAAGCCTGCACGCTGGAATTTACCACCGGTATCACTCAGTCTGAAATGGGTACGATGTTCGGCCGTTTCATTTCTTCGGTCTGGTCTCCGATTATCGGGCATACGATTTTTCTCCTGCTGACGGCTGCCATAGTCATCTCCGGGGTCAAGAGCGGCATAGAGAAATTCGCCAAGGTCATGATGCCGATACTCTTCGTGCTTATAATCATCATTGCGGTCCGTGCCGCCACTCTGCCGGGTGCCGCTGAAGGAATGAGGTATCTGTTCCAGCCTGATTTTTCGAAGATTGACGCCTCGGTGTGCGCGGCAGCTCTGGGACAGGCTTTTTTCTCCCTTTCACTGGGAGTGGGGACCATACTTACATACGGTTCCTATGTGGACAAGAAGGAGAATATCGCTGTTTCTTCCACTTATACGGCAACGGCGGATTTCTTTTTCGCCCTGCTTGCGAGCTGTGCCATCATGCCGGCCGTTTTCGCATTCGGTCTGAATCCTCAGGAAGGTCCTGGACTGGTGTTCGAGACTCTGCCGTTCATATTCGCAAACATGCCTCTCGGATGGCTGGTGGCTATCCTGTTTTTCCTGGCTCTGATAGTGGCTGCCCTGACTTCATCCATTTCCCTGTATGAAGTGGGCGTGGCATATCTCGTGGAAGAACGGCATTATTCACGCAGGGGCGCTTCCATCACCGTATTCATAGTGGCATGGGTGCTCGGTATCCTGTGTTCGCTGTCTTTCGGTCCGCTGTCGGGATTCCATATTTTCGGACAGACCATATTCAATCTTTTCGACAAGCTGTCAGCCAATTTCCTGATGCCTGTCGGGGGCCTTCTTCTCGTGATTTTCGTCGGCTGGGTGATGAAGAAGGAGGATGTTATGGACGAGTTCACAAACGGCGGCACGTTGAGGGGAAACAGGAGGATTTCAGGCTTCGTGTATTTCCTTATACGCTATGTCTGCCCTGTAGCTGTCCTCGCGGTCTTCGCCTCTGCCCTGATCTTCTGATTTGAAAACTTCAGGTGTGTCGCGTTTTGGCACATCAGGTAACTATATTTGTTTTCAACAAAATAAATTATAGTAATCATGAAGATCATCAACAAAAAGATTACGCCGGAAAATGTAACGAGGCTTTCAAGATGCGAAATATTTGTATTCGGAAGCAATCTGGCCGGAAAGCATGCCGGAGGCGCGGCAAGGGTCGCCTATGAGAAATTCGGTGCTGAGTGGGGTGTCGGCAGCGGCCCTACGGGACGTTGTTATGCTATTCCCACGATGCAGGGAGACTTGGAATCTATCCGTCCTTATGCGGAAGAATTTATTGAATACGCTAAAAGTCATCCTGAAAACAGGTTTCTGCTGACACGTGTGGGCTGTGGAATCGCAGGGTTCAAAGATGAGGAGATGGCCGGTCTTTTCGAAGAATGCAAGAATATTCCCAATGTATCTGTTCCGGAAAAATGGAAGAAGATTTTCAACATATGGGGATTTTATGATGCTGAAGCGACGGGGCAAATCGGTCTGGACAGGGATGAGGCTCCGAAAGTGATAAATGAAGAAGTTCTGAAAGACCTGTGCAGGAAATACCGTTATGAAATAGGGGCGCACATCACCGGCAGGCTTCCGCATCTCAGAATACGCTATGTTCTCGATGAGAAGAACTTCGGGTATGCCGATTTCGGAGATTTTTTCATGATTGAGACCGATGACCTTTATGTATGGCACAGGGAAGACACATGGGCGGAAAACCATAATCAGGATATGGTAGACTGTTTCTTCCACGATGAATGTGAAGGGCGGGGATATGCTGTCCGAGCCATTTTCGCCGGTGTATGTACGGAGCATCGCGACAGTGACGGAAATATGCTTTATACAGGTGATGTCGTGGATGTCACGGAGAAAGGCAGCGATTCCGTTATGTCACTGGCACTTGCTCCTGCAGTCGGAACGGATAGAAGCTGTTATTGCTTCCCGTTGGATAATCATTGCCTTTCCCTCGCCATGTGCCATGAGAGTGGGATGAAACTCAAGAAAGCGGGAACGGTCTTCTTCGGTCTCGACATGAGCGAGTGGCCTGTACCTGTATGGAACAGGGCACTTGAATTTAACGGTCCGTTTGGAAGGACCGCTACGGCAGAGGAAAGAGCGGAAAAAAGGCTTATGGCCGGATTTACCCCGAGTTTTGAAAAGAATATCATTCCATGATATTGTCCGGAAGGAAATTCACGGCAGTGGAGTCCACGGTGTAGAGCGGCAGTACGCCTGGGGCCATGACAAACCTGTTTCCGGAGATTGTTACACCTGAATGGTATCCCGGAATGTCTGTAGATGGAGTCAGAGTGATGACTGCGGCACCCCATGGCGATGTCGCGCAATGGTAGAAGACATTGTCCGATATCCTCACGTCGGTCACACCTCCCGATTCGTACCAGTAGCTGATGTCTCCTTCTATGAGGATTGCGGCTCCGGAAGATTCGAATACATTGTTTTCAATGACAGACTTCCGCGGTGTCGTCAGAAGCACGCCTCTGGCCCTGTTGCCGCTTCCGAAACGGTTGTCATGTATGTGTACTTCCGGATTCCTTTCCGAGTTTTCGGCATACAGCACCACATCCGGGGCGGTTTCCGGTACGGGAGAGGCGAGTACCATTTCAAATGTCTCTTCTCCAAGCATGGTGAAATCCTCGACGGCATATTTCTCCGAACGCTTCATGTCTGCGCTGTTCACTATCCATACACTGTCGCCTGGATAGATCAGAGGAACATCACTTCTGGCAATACATCTGAATGTCCTGCCGTCATCCTTTGCGGGGGTCATCCTGTGGTACCTTCCATGTATGTTTATCGCATCGTCACCCTGACCATCGACATCGCAGTTCCGCATTTCCACCAGCCCGGAAGCATGCGTGACGTGGAAGGCATCGGCGATCCCCGTGAACAGCCGGTCACCTGACGGGGTATAGTCCACGTTGTCCAGAAGGAGACCGTCGCAGCAGTCGGACATCATTCCGCAGCCAGTGCAGTGATGTATCACGATGTCTTTCAGTGTGATACCCTTGGACATATAGCAGTAGCACCACGGTGTCTTGTAGCGCACATGGTATATCATCAGCCTGCTTCCGGCAGGTGCGGATGAGGCGATTTTTCCCTTGAATCTGAGAATCCCGTCATGAAGCCGCTCTACAGGGCCGTTCAGCACCTTGTACAGCTGATAGTCATCCGAAGTCCCTGGCACAATCTTTCCCTCGGGTGTGAGATAATTGCAGTAGCTGTCCTCCACCACGTCATACTCTCCGTCATCACAGACATATTTCACCCTGTCTTCGTCAATCCTGTACGGATATTCGGAAGCATCTATTTTCAGGTCAATATGGTCAGGGGACATCTCCACCACCTCAGCCTGGGTGATATACGGACGCCTCCAGTCCATAGAGAAATTTTCAAGGGAAATATTCTCTGAATTGATTATCCCGGCAAGTCCTGTCAGTCCATGAAAATACAGCATGGAGCCTCCCCCGTCGAAGGTAAAGTCCTTCATCGAGTCTATTGTCAGCAGTACCGGATTTTCAATACTGCCGCTGTCGAATCTGATGTCATAAGTACCTTTTTCAAGGACAATTCTGGCGGGGCTGCCGAGAGACTTGCAGTAGTCGAATGCGGCAATGATTTTCTCTGCAGCGCTATCCGGTGTCGCGGCACTCAGACCATAGTCTCTCATGTCTATGGTGACGGCATTGTCTCTGCAGCAGCCGGTCAGGGCTGTTGCTCCAAGTACGGCGGCACTTATCGCGGCAAGTATTCTATGCTTCATTTTCCTGCGGATTACAAACAATCCGGCGCCGCTGAGTATCAGCAGAATATAGAGGGTGATCGAGGATGCGCGCGACAGTGCGGCTCCGGTCTTGTAGACCTGAGGCTCGAACCTCATCACGATTTCATGTTCTCCTGCAGGAATGAAGGCGCCCCGGAGAATCCAGTCGGCCCTGAACAGTTCCGCCGGCTTCCCGTCGATAGTCAGCTTCCATCCTTTGGGATAATATATCTCGCTGAATATCACTGCCCTTTCGGAATGAAGACGACTTCTGTACCGAAGTTCGTTAGGCTCGTAACCGGTCATCCAGACAGAATCTGCAGGAGCCATGTCATTCACGGCGAGACGGCTCAGTGAATCGAGACGCTCCCGTGCCCAGGCGAAATCGTCCCCTATCACGGCCGTATTCCTGAGATCCGTTCCGGACAGCAGCGCAATCTCTTCGTCAGGCGTGGCTGCCGCTGCCGCAGACCTGGTAATCCAGCAATTCCCGAAAGCCTGGCTGTTTTCTACCGGAGGATATTCCGCCCCGAGGATGATATATTTGTCATTCAGCATGGAAAGTACGGGAATATCCGGGAATCCGGCTTCCACGTCCTGTATGGTGGCTGATGAATTTACGGTCCTGATAATACTGTTTATCTCACCGGTCAGATGATGTTCTATGAGATCCTGGTATCTCTGTATCTTGGCAGGGCTGTAGCCGCCTATGGACTTGTGCCAGTAGCTCGTATGGGAGTCGTTGAACGTATTCACGCTCAGATCCAGGACCCTGTAGTCCGGAGACTTGTCTTCAAGTATGATCTTGTCCACAGGTCTGGCCTCAAACTGTGACGAGAAATCCCTGCGGCTTACGAAATGGCTGCTGTTCAGATATCTCTTGTCCACACCCCAGAGGTCCGCAAGGACGAGGGCGGCCAGAACTACGGATGCCGCGGCGAATGATCTCCTGTCCTGTCCCTTGACGGAAGAGCGCAGGTTCCAGCATATCACGCCGAATGCCAGTGTGATGAAAATGAAACTCCTGACGGCGTCTTTTACCAGCATGGCTTTTCTGTCGGCTCTCAGCGCTTCTGCCAGAACATCCTGCATCCCCGCATCGGAACTGCCTGCAAATGTTCCCGCGATGGACGGGAACAGGGCGAAAAGAAGGCATATTCCTCCTGTGATTCCGTATGCCGCCAGCGCGGACTTCCTTATTTTCCTGTTGCCCGTTTCAGTCTTCCATATTCTGTCCAGGGCCATGAATCCGAGAAGAGGGACCGTGACCTGAAGTATGACAAGGGCCATGGAAACCGTCCTGAACTTGTTGTACAGGGGAGCCAGGTCATACCAGAGCCTTGTAAACCACATGAAATGACTGCCCCAGGCCAGGAGTATTGCCAGTACGGTGCATATTGCCAGCCACCATTTGTCCCGTCCCTTGAGGACAAACAGGCCGAGAATGAACAGGAATACCGAAATTGCACCCATATACATAGGTCCGGCGGTAAACGGCTGCGGGCCCCAATACAGTGGCAGATGTTTCATTGTCCCTTCTATATCCGGCTGTCTGGCCTGGACCAGCAGTTTCCTCACTTCCGAATCACGCAGCCCCGGATCCCCTGCGGAAGAACCTCCGTTGAAATCAGGTATGAGCAGATTCGGGGTTTCCTCTATACCGTAAGACCAGGCCGTGGCATAGTCCAGTTCGAGACCTTCGGTGCCGCCATCCGCGTCTTTCCCAAGTTCCGAGCCTCCGCGCATCGAGTACTCCGCATATTCGTAGGTAGGCAAAAGTTTGTTGAGGTTCGTGCAGATTCCGAGTCCTCCGACCACAAGAAGCAGCGCCGATGCCGTAAAAAATCCCGCAAGAGCCGCTTTCTTTTCTTTTTCTGTCAATATTTTCACGAAAACGGCCAGGACATATACCACAATGACAATAGCCAGATAATAGGAAATCTGAGGATGGTTCGCCTTGATCT
The DNA here is from genome assembly GCA_018711225.1 of Candidatus Cryptobacteroides intestinipullorum. Lineage (GTDB taxonomy): Bacteria > Bacteroidota > Bacteroidia > Bacteroidales > UBA932 > Cryptobacteroides > Cryptobacteroides intestinipullorum. The sequence goes on from DVIP01000102.1 coordinate 12,972, forward strand.
GGAAACTCAATGCGAATGCGAAAAGCACGGCCCCGAGCAGTGTCATCAGCCATTTTTTCTTCGTTTCCGATGCCAGCACCTGTCCGGCTGCGGCCAACGCCGACCTGTATGTATACACCATTGCCGCGAGCACCCATGGCATATAGGCTATGGCCTGCATTTTCGTATTGTGCCCGACCTGGATTATCTGCATGTTGTAGGAACAGAACGTGATGGCGATGGCCCCGCCTATGGCGAGCAGCGGCCTGATACCGAAAGCCAGCATAAGCAGGAAACCTCCGAGAAGGGATATGAACAGATATGTGGCAGGTCTTGCACCTGTCAGCAGAAAATCATAAATCCAGCTGGTCCAGTCTCCCTTGAAAATCCCGTACATGGATATTGTCGGCATGCCACCGAACATGGAGTTGGTCCAGAAAGAAGGGTCTTCCGGATGTTCCTCATTGTACGTGACGACTTCGTTTGTCATTCCTGTCCAGCCTGAAATGTCGGACTGGTTCACGATTTTCCCGCTGAGCACCTCAGGGACGAAGGCGTATGAGATGACAATGAAGAGCAGTATGATTCCTGCCGCATACAGGATGTTTTTCAATATGGTGTTTTTCATATCATGTAATTTCATCAAATGTCAGTGTGTTCCGGCCGTAATGCCGGCCTGTTCAAAAGTCCGGAAAGAGGACGTCGTGTCATTCCAGCAGAGATTCCATCAGTCTTGCCATTTTCGCTGTCAGTTCCCTTCGCGAGTATCCGGAAATGTCGGCGGTGTCTGATGTCCTGTCGTCATTCCTGAATTTTTCCCAGCAGGTGTCTATGAAGTCTTTCATCCCTTCGGCATCATCCCATTCTATCATTCTTCCGCTGCGTGTCTCGTCCAGAAGTTCTGACATGGCGCATTCTGTCATGCCTATGCCCAATATGGGATGTCCTGATGCCATATATTCGAATATCTTGCCTGTAAGCACGGACTTGTATTCCGGCTCCTTTCTCTGCGGCAGCAGCAGGACTGACGCACCCATCTGTTCCCTGGTAGCCACAAGATGTGTCTGATATCCCAGATTCCTCAGGTTTTCAGCGAGTCCGCACGATATCACGGACTCGGTTATTTCCCTGTCGGTCTTTCCGACAAGCCTTATTCTCAGTAATTTCCGGAATTCTTCGTCTTCACCGCATTTTTCCGCCAGGACTTTCCACAGGGTTTCCGGGTTCCCGTCCGCGGCAAACAGTCCCGTGTGCGTGATGTTGAAAAATCCGTCAGGCTCTACCAGCTGGTCGAAATCGGCCTTGTCATAGCCGTTGGTGATACAGTACACCGGAGTCTCCGTCATGGATTCGAATTCTTCCTTGAGCGGCTTTGTGACCGTGACGATGGCGGAAGCGGAATCCAGAACCTTCTTTTCCAGGGCAATGTGTTTTTTCCTGGCCCATGATGTCAGGGGCAGATGCTTGAAATAGAACATCCTCGTCCACGGGTCGCGGAAGTCCGCTATCCACGGGAGCCCTGTCTTTTCCGCCAGTTTCATGGCTATGATGTGCATCGAATGGGGCGGTCCCGTGCTTACGATTATGTCTGCCGGGTGCTCTTTCAGATATTTTTTCAGGAATTTTACGGACGGGCGGATCCACAGGCAGCGCGGGTCCGGGATGAAGAAATTGCCCCTTATGAAAAGGGCGGCTTTCTGCATGAATGACTTTTTCCCGTCGCTTATGGGATTCACCTCTTCCTGCTTCCCGTCTTTCTTTCCTGTTATATTGCGGTATATCGAGTAGGGTTCCGTAATCCGGGTCTTTATGACTTCGGCTTCAGGCGGAATGTCGTTTTCCAGATTCCTGTCCACTGAAGTCAGCTCCGGGTTCTCTGGGGTATAGATGACCGGCTGCCAGTCTTCTGCCGGCAGATATTTGGCGAATTTCACCCAGCGCTGGACCCCGGAACCTCCCGAAGGCGGCCAGTAATACGATATTACGAGTACCCGTTTCATTAATTTATGGCACGGAGATTATTATACTCTCCGTTTTAATAATGGACAAAGGTAATGAAACCGGATGATTTTTCGAGAAAAATTTTTTCGCAAGTGACAGTGTCAAGCGTCTGCAAATTTTGTGCAAATTTTGTGCACCTGTATCTTGTTATATTTCAGTAATATAATATAAATTATTGCACAAAAAATCGAAATGTTTCGCTAAAAATGTGTAAAAATTCGGTTTTTTCCACTGAAATATTATCCTGATTAAAATAATTTTAGGGAACTTTATCAAGTTATAATACCGGTTAATAACACACACGAAACTGAAAATCAACGCAAATCATGAAAAAGACACTTGCATTTATTGTGCTGTGGCTCAATGCGGTGGCTGCTGTCTGGGCTCAGAATGCCGTATCCGGTACGGTGACTGACCGCAGCGGCGAACCTCTTGTCGGTGTGGCAGTGACAGTGCCAGGAAATCCGACACCGTTGGGAACTACCACAGACCTTGACGGACACTATGTCTTGAGCGTCCCTGATGATGCCGAGCTTGAATTTTCGTCACTCGGCTATCATTCCGTCTCTGTAAAAGTGACGGGAGGGGGTGGAGTCTATAATGTAACTCTCGAAGAAGACAACGAACTTCTTGATGAAGTGGTCGTTGTCGGATTCGCTACCCAGAAAAAAGTAAATCTGACAGGAGCAGTCAGTACACTCGACAATGAAGCTCTCGAATCAGTCCCTGTTCACAATCCGGTCCTCGCTCTTCAAGGCCAGATTCCCGGCCTGACCATCACACAGAACAGCGGCCAGCTCTACAACAACGGTCCTTCAGTCCAGCTCCGTGGTCTGGCTACCATCGGAGAAGGTTCTTCTGGCTCTGTGCTTGTTCTCATAGACGGCATGGAGGGAGACCTTACCACTATCAATGCCCAGGATATACAGAGCATATCTGTCCTGAAAGATGCCGCAGCATCGTCCATCTACGGTTCCCGCGCCCCGTTCGGGGTCATTCTGGTCACCACAAAGGCCGGCAGGAAAGGAAAGGCACAAGTGAACTATAACAACAATTTCCGTTTCAAATCTCCTATAAATATGCCGGAAATGGCGGACTCGTATTCATGGGCCCTATATTTCAATGAGGCGGCACATAACTCAGGAAGAGGTGATATCATTCTTCCTGACCGTCTGCAGCGGATAAGGGACTATATGGACGGAAAGATTTCCTACAATACCATACCTTCTCCCAATGGAAACGGACAATGGGGAACAGCGTACGACTATGCAAACGACAATGTCGATTATTACGATGTCTTCTACAACGACCTTACTACAGCCCAGGAACATAATCTGAGCATTAACGGAGGAACGGATGCGGTCAACTACTATGTCTCTGCGAACTACCTCGATGAGAAAGGAATCCTCAACTGGGATCTGGACGGATTACAGAGACTCAATATTTTCGGAAAGGTAAATGCTGTTCCGTACAAGTTCCTGAAAATAGGTTACAGCGCACGTTATATGAGGGAGTGGTACCATCAGCCTACTTATATGCAGGATGGCATTTTCCAGAAACTGGGACTATGGACATGGCCGGTCTATCCGCTTTATGATCCTAACGGGCATCTGTTCAACGATCAGGTACTGCAGATGGTTGAAGGCGGTCAGACCAATATTAACAACACCACATTTATACAGCAGTTCAATCTCGAACTGACACCTCTTCCAGGTTGGAGAATAGTAGGAGACATAAATTTCAGACACAGGAACTATTTTAACAAGACTGTCCAGCTCCCTGTCCATCAGGTAATGGTGGATGGAGTTTCTGCAGGTAAGGAATGGCCATCGGCAGCCCCTCGTTCGTATGTGGCTGAAGATGCAGGCAAGAACGAATTTCTGACAGTCAATGCCTATTCCGATTTCGAAAGGACCTTTGCAAACGCCCACTATCTTAAGGTCATGGCAGGATTCCAGATGGAAATGTATAATGACAACGATGTTTGGGCCAAGAAAGCAGGCATCATCGTCCCTGACGTACCGACATTGAACACTTCATCAGGGCTTGAAAACGGTGTAGCCATACCGCCGGAAGTGAGAGGAGGAGGCGGTTCCTGGAGAACGGTGGGTTTCTTCGGCAGGATCAACTACAATTTCAAAGAGAGATATCTCGCTGAAGTGAACCTCAGGTATGATGGATCCTCGCGTTTCAGATCAGCTAACAGATGGGGATTTTTCCCTTCATTCTCATTGGGGTGGAATATGGCAAACGAGCCGTTCTTCAAGCCTGCAAGACCGTGGGTTGACATGTTGAAAATAAGAGCTTCGTACGGCTCTCTCGGAAATCAGAATACCACTTCATGGTATCCCACGTATCAGACGATGGGATTTGCGAATTCTTCAGGAGAGTGGCTTATTGACGGACAGAAACCCAATACCGCATGGCCGCCCGCACTCATCTCCATGCTCCTGACATGGGAGAAAGTCCGTTCATGGAATGTCGGAGTTGATATGGGCGCATTTGACGGCAGGCTGACAGGATCATTCGAATATTTCGTCAGACAGACCCTCGATATGGTCGGCCCGGCAGACGAACTTCCTGCCATACTCGGTACTTCCGTACCTTCTACGAACAATACGGACCTGCAGACCCAAGGCTGGGAACTCGAGCTTTCGTGGCGCGATGTGGCTTTCGGCCAGCTGAATTACGGTGTACGTCTTGTCTTGTCCGATGCTCAGGCCACGATTCTCAGATATTCAAATCCGTCAGGTTCACTGGACATGAACTATTCCGGAATGAAAGTCGGGGAAATATGGGGATTTGAGACAGTAGGCATTGCCAGGTCGGATCAGGAAATGCTGGACCATATAGCCACACTTCCGAATGGAGGACAAAGCTCTATCGGCAGTGACTGGGGTGCCGGAGACATTATGTACAGGGATATCAACGGTGACGGCAAAGTGGACTCCGGTGCAAATACGATAGAAGACCATGGTGACCTGACGGTGATAGGAAACACTACGCCTCGTTACAGTTTCGGTATAGACCTGACAGCGGCATGGAAGGGTTTCGACCTGAGGGTATTCCTTCAGGGTGTCGGGAAGCGTGACTATTTCCAGGGAAGTTATTATTTCTTCGGTACGACAGGGCAGAGCGAGTGGAATTCGCTGGCATTTGCCGAGCATATGGATTATTTCAGAGCCGATGCGGAAAATCCTCTCGGACAGAATCTCGATTCATATTATCCGAAACCGTATTTCAATACGACGAAGAACACCAGATCCCAGACAAGATATCTTCAGAATGCCGCCTATTGCAGACTGAAAAATGTCCAGATCGGATATACCATACCTCAGAAATATACTTCGAGGATAGGGATATCCAATTTCAGGATATATCTCTCGGGAGAAAATCTGGCGACAATTACTGAAATGACCAGACTGTTTGATCCTGAAACCATCGGAGCGAATTCGTTAGGCAACGTTTATCCGTTGACCAAGACTTACTCGGTAGGTTTAAGTGTAACATTTTAATGGAGAACATCATGAAAACCAGAATATTCTTATTTTCTCTGTTGTCCGCACTGTTGTTTCCGTCCTGCAACGGCTTTCTGGACCTGGAGCCGGAAGCTGCATTGTCCCCCGAACAATATCTGACGACAGAAGAGAATATAGGGGCGTATGCTACTGACTTATACACAATGCTCCCGAAACATGAACGTAGCACGTGGGGATATTGGCGGACGGATGCCGATACTGACGATATGGTGGCACCGAATCCGAGCGACAAATACGCTCCAGGTTACTGGAGGGTAGAACAGACCGGAGGCTCATATTCCTTTACCGATATTTACAGATGCAACTATTTCCTGAATTTTGTCATGCCGCTTTATGAAGCCGGCGAGATCACGGGAAATGCTTCCAATATCCGTCATTATATAGGTGAAGTCTATTTTTTCAGAGCCTGGGCCTACTTCGAAAAGCTGAAGGCTCTCGGAGATTTTCCTATAGTCGAAAAACCGGTGGCCGATGATCTGGCGCAGTTGACGGCTGCCAGTAAGAGAAGTCCCAGAAACGAGGTGGCCAGATTCATCCTGGCTGATCTGGACAGGGCTATAGAATACATGTCCGATACACCTCCGACAGGAGGTACGAACAGGCTTGCAGATGATTGCGCCCACCTCATGAAATCGCGGGTCGCCCTGTATGAAGGTACTTGGGAAAAGTATTTCAAGGGTACGGCTTTCGTTCCGAACGGACCTCAGTGGCCGGGAGCCGCCAAGGATTACAATCAAGGGTATCAGTTCCCGTCAGGAAGTATTGACGGAGAGATTTCGTTTTTCCTGAAGACAGCTATGGATGAAGCGAAGATTGTCGCTGACAAATATCAGTTGACGACCAATACCGGAGTGTTCCAGAAAAGTGCGGACGACGCACAGAATCCGTATTTCGATATGTTCGGAGCTGTTGACATGAGCCAATATCCGGAAATCCTGCTCTGGAGAGACTATAGCGTATCACTTGGAATATATAATTCCGTAGGCGAATGGGAAGCTTCGTCCAATAACGGTTATGGAATTACCAAGAGTATGGTGGATGCATTCGTAATGTCCAACGGACTGCCGATTTACAATACCGTGTCCGGCTATCCTGGAGATGCGGATTTGTTGACAATTACGGAAAACAGGGACTCCCGTGCCGAGATTTTTATCAAAAAGCCCGGGGATTTGAACCTGCATTCCAATGGAGGCCCGAATGCGTATCAGGTCGAGCCGTGGCCTAAGATAACTTCAGCCGGATCACAGAAGTACATTACGGGCTATGCTATCCGCAAGGGACTGAATTTCGATGGCGCCATGGCAAGCGACAATTCCAGCGAGACCGGACTCATAATTTTCAGGGCGGCAGAAGCCTATCTGAACTATATTGAAGCCTGCTATGAAAATACAGGCGGTCTGGACGGAGACGCACAGAGATATTGGAAAGCCATAAGGGACAGGGCGAGAGTCGGTGATTATCAGACTACAATAGATAATACCAATGTGGCAAAGGAAGCCGAAACGGACTGGGGCGCTTATTCCGCCGGACAGCTTGTAGATCCTACTCTATATAATATCAGGAGAGAAAGGCGTTGCGAACTGATGGCAGAAGGTTTCCGTGCCGCGGATATCCGGCGGTGGAGATCCATGGACCAGCTTATTGATGAACCTTATCATGTTCTTGGAGTTAATCTGTGGGAAGAACTGGCTGATAATGCGGACTTTCTTGCGGCGAATTCCGGAGGACTAAGGCAAGGAGAGAATGTTTCACCGGAAAATTTCGGAGTATATCTGGCTCCATACCATATAATGTCGAACAACAGGGTGTATAACGGCTACAGCTGGAGAATGGCGCACTATCTAGACCCTATTGCAGTACAGCATTTCCTGATCACAGGTGACGGCAATGTGGATGCATCTCCGCTCTACCAGAATCCGGGCTGGCCGGTACAGGCAGGTCTCGGAGCACAGAACTGATAAACCGTCAAGGATATGAAAAGAAACGTTTACATACTTATGGCTGCAATGCTGGCCTTCTTCGCGGCGGCATGCCAGAAGCCGTCCCTGTACATAGATGTCGAACAGGATGTCTATGAGGTAACGGCGGCCTACACTGAGCTGAACATACCTGTCAGCTGTAACACTAATTCGACCGCTTCCATCAGGTATGACGGAGTAGCTTCCGGATGGATACTCCTTCTGCCTTCACTTCTGGACGGAAATGGAGTCTACTCTCTGTGGATAGATGAGAATCCTGATGAAATTGCAGGCAGGTCCGCCACTTTGGTCATCAATGCCGGATCCGTCGTCAGGGAGGTAAAGATAGTCCAGGGCCAGATGACTACCCTTGCAGTGTCTCCGGACTTTATAGCCACTACTGTCTCAGAGGGGACATATCAGGTAAAAGTCACTTCTTCCGGGAAATGGACGGTCACGCCGGATGAAGATACGGAAGACTGGCTCTCGATAGATCAGACTTCCGGAGAAGGCGACGCTGTCCTGAATTTCAGATTTTCAAAACTTGCGGACAGTGATGTCCGGACTGCCAAGGTCAGGATAGCTACGGATATAAAGGAAGCCGAGATAACCATCCAGCATGGCTATGCCCAGGAAATCGGAGGGATCGTATGGGCGAAGGCGAATGTCGGTGAACCTGGTTTCTTCGTTTCCGCTCCTGATGACCCGGGAATGCTCTATCAGTACGATTCGAAGACAGCATGGACCAACAATTATCCGACGGCAGATCCATGGGACGGTCCGGCTCCGGCAGGAATGCCGTTGGGAGAAAGGAAAGGCCCTGCGTCCTGGACAGACGGGAACAATCCATGCCCGGAGGGCTGGAGAGTGCCGACTGTCGAAGAAACTGCGGATCTGGTCGGAACTGTGGAATCCAAGAACTATGCATGGCTTGAACCTGAAGTCAGCGGCTTCTCTATTCCGGGTGCAATTCTGGGTTTGCCTGCATCAGAAGCAGCTGCCGCCACGTCTTCCGACATGAAAGGAGGAATCTTCCTTCCGAGTTCCGGAAACCGCAGCTGGAATAAAGGAGTTTACCAGAACCCGGGGCATGCGACGATGAACACCTCTACTGCATACGAAAATATCTACCGGTATGTAGTGAAGATAGGTGAAGGGACCGATGTCCTGCCTCCGGACGTGAAGTGGAGCTGGGGCGAGAACAATGCCGCATACTCTGTCAGATGTGTCAAGGACGAGCGCGTATCCTACGGACCTGTCGAAATAGGTGCGCCGGGATATGATGAAGGTCAGTCATATAATTAACAGGAGGCGAAATCATGAAAAGATCAATATTTATTCTGGCCGCCGCAATGGCTGCCGCCTGTCAGATGGAAACTCTCGAATCCCCTCAGACCACTGAAGGAGAACCGTTTTCCATACGGACTTCTTTTCAGTCTACCAGGACTACCCTGGATACGGATGGCTGGAAAGTCTCATGGGATGAAGATGATGCCCTTTCAGTCATAGCCGTATATACTGACGGCACCGTCCGCAGCTACAGGTTCGACAAGGGCGACGGAGATACATTTTCCTGTCCTAAAGTGTATAGCCCGGAAGAAATCGAGGCGCTGAACGTATTCTATCCATACGATGAAAATCAGTATGCCATGGATGGTGATTACGGAAGGGCGGGCATGTCGTTCGGAACCGGAGTGCAGCAGGCTGCCGTAAATGACGCTTCACACATCAACGGTCCTCTGTACGGGTATACAGAGCCTGACGGTGGCACGGGACTGGTAACGATGCATCATGCATCGACACTTTTCGACATTCAGGTCGTGAATTCGTCCGATGAGGATATTCTCATTACCGAGGTCATGATATCCACTCAGGACGGAGACAAAAATCTGACAGGATGGTTCAAGATAAATCCTGAGACCGGAGATGTCGAACCGGCGTCGGCATACAAGGAGGCAACTCTGCCTGTAAACGAAGTGACTGTATCGGCAGGACAGACGGGACACTTCTACATCACTACAGCTCCTTTCAAGCTTGCCCGGGGCAAGACTTTCACAGTGACTGTAACGGCGAATGGCATTAAGTATGAGTTTGACAAGAAAGTGGAATCTGACGAGACGGGAAAATTTGCCGCAGGCACGGTAAACCACGTCAGGGCCGAGTTTTCAGAAGTACAGGAAGTGGATCCGAATCTTACGGTTTCCATCGAGCCGTCATATCTGGCTCCTGTAGCTGAAAGTGGAGAATTTACCATAAATGTCACTTCCACGGGAGACTGGACAGCAGTACCTGAAACAGGTATTGATGACTGGCTGGAAATAGATGTAGCATCGGGTTCCGGAACCGGTACTGTCACAGTGAAACTGAAAGAAATTGCCGGCGGAGACAGTGAAGTCAGGACAGGGACAGTCACATTCAGGGCTGGAGTCAACTCGGCCGTATTGACTGTCCAGCACGGCTATGCGCAGCAGATAGGGGACCTCGTCTGGGCCAAGGCCAATGTCGGGGAACCGGGCAGATTCGTTTCATCTCCGGACGAGCCTGGGCTTCTGTACCAGTATGATTCCAGGACAGGATGGTCGAACGGATATCCGACTGCAGAACCGTGGGACGGACCGGCGCCGGAAGGCTATCCGCTCGGAGCGAAAAATACCCCTGATGTCTGGGCTCCAGAGAACGACCCTTGCCCGGACGGCTGGAGGGTGCCTACATCAAAAGAGATGACGGCTTTGGTCGGAACACCTTCGCAGATTCAGTTTGCATGGAAGGCTCCTTCCTCAAGCGGATTCGCCAATCCGGGAGTCATGTGCGGTCAGGCCAATTCCGTAGCCGCTACCGCTACGAAATCCGATATGGCCGGCTGCGTCTTCGTGCCTTGCTCCGGGAACCGCAGCTGGAAATCCGGAGTGTACCAGAATCCGGAACACGTGACAATGACTACAGCCACTGTTTCGCCTTATAAAGGAAACAACGACGGGAATGCTTACGTCTATGTAGTGAAAATCATGGGCAGTGACACCAAGTTCGCCCTGCCGTCGTCGCCGGAGAAAGAATGGGGTTACGGTGAACTGAATATGGCATACTCAGTCAGATGCGTAGCTGAACAAACAGATGAACAATAACCATTAACACTAAATCATTATGAAACACAATGAAAATC
>DVIP01000103.1 GCA_018711225.1 Candidatus Cryptobacteroides intestinipullorum
CCTCTGTTCCGTATGGCAGAAATATATCTGAACCTGGCGGAGGCATACAACGAAACTAACAAGCCTGCTGACGCCTTGAAGTATCTGAATGCCGTCCACAACAGGGCCGGACTGCCTTCGATAACTGAAACAGACCAGAATAATCTGAGGGAAATAATAAAAAGAGAGAAGGCAATAGAGTTTTTCAACGAGAACCAGAGGTATTTTGATGTCAAGCACTGGAAAGATCCGAGGATAGGTACGGAAATCATCGGAGGCCCGAAACGAGAACTCGTCTTCCATGTGACATCCAATTCCGGGGAGGCTTCAGTCATAAAAGGTTACTGGGACACTGTCAGATATGAGACATACTGGCATCCGAGGATGTATCTTGAACCGTTCCCTCTGCAGGAAGTGAACAAGGGAATTATAGTTCAGAACCCTGGTTATTAATCGTATAAAGAGTACAGATATGCAGTACAAATATTTTAAAACATGTTTTCTATGCATGGCACTGGCCGCATCATCACTCGGCAGCCATGCACAGGACGTCACCTTTTCCGCCGATTCCCTGATGACGGGTACATCCGCCGTATCTACTGTCGGGGGCGACAGGCTTTATAAAGTCCCGGCGGCGAATCTCACGAACACATTCCAGGGTCTGTTCGGCGGGCTTACTGTCAACAGCGGGAACGGGGCGCCGGGAGACGATCTTGCGGGACTTCTGATCCGCGGTATCGGCACATACGGTAAATCCGGAGCTTACAATACAGCCAAAATATACATCGACGGTTTCGAGACGAACCTGGATTTCGTAAGCCGCCTTTCCCCGTATGAAATAAAGAGCGTGTCGATTCTCAAGGATGCTGCCGCACTTGCGACATACGGTATGAAAGGAGGGGAGGGAGTCATCTGGATTGAGACCAACAGGGGCAGCGAAGGCAGGCTCAAGATAGACTTCCAGGTAAGAAGCGGAATACAGAATGCGATCAATGTATACAAGCCTCTTGATTCTTACCGTTATGCCACACTCTACAACCAGGCTTACAGCAACGATTTCGGTGACGGAGACTGGACGCCGTATTATTCCGAACAGGAGTTGGATGCTTACCGATCAGGAACGGGAACCGATGTGGACTGGTGGGACGAGACAATGAGGGATATGGGAATGTATACGGATACTGACCTTGCATTTCATGGCGGTACGGAGAACATAAAATACAATATCGTCTTGGGCTATGCCAACCAGCAGGGACTGTATGATGTAAAGAATACGGACAACACATCCAACATCCGTATGGCCAGATATTCCGCCCGTGCGAACCTCGATATAAAGTTCTCGAAGATCTTTTCTGCCAGCGTGGATATGGCTGGACGGCTGCAGGATAACTGGAGACCGGATTACGAGACTGCAGCCCTGATGGAAAACATAGTTTCATACCCTTCCAACATTTATCCGGTTACGGACGCACTTGTGACTGCCGACATGCTGAATTACAGCGGAACTGCCGTATATCCCGATAACCCTGTCGCTTCAATCAGGGCGCTCGGCTGGACCAAGAACCATACCAGGGCTATCCAGAGCAACTTCAGATTCAAGGAGGATCTGGACGTACTCACAAAGGGACTGTACCTTCAGGAGGGCGTATCATTCTATGCGAATTCCCTGGGAGAGTATAGCAAGACAAGGAATTATGCCAGATACTTCAATGGAGTTGCCCAGACTACGGACCAGACCACCTCTATAACAGCGAGCAAATTCAGTCCGGTGCAGATGGAAAGGTGGATACAGGGCTATGTTAATGCAGGCTACAATAGAAGTTTCGGCAAGCACAATGTCAACGCGCAGGTCGGTATCAGGATTTCTGACTATCAGGGAGAAGGCCAGTTCGATTACAGAAACCATTATCTTAACCAGACAGGATTCGCCACCTGGTCGTATGACCGCAGATATGTGGCTTCATTCGCATGGTCCTGCTTCGGAAGTGATGCCTATGCCGGATCAGGAAGGTGGCGCTTCTACCCTACGATATCCGCTGCATGGATAATTTCCAACGAGAAATTCATGTCAAATGCCACGGCCGTGGATTTTCTGAAACTGCGGCTGTCTGTCGGCCAAAGCGGTTATGCGGATTCTGACGTCACTTCCAGCATCGGCTCGTTCGATACTGGCGGCAGATATCTCTACCAGCAATATTATACCTCAAGCCAGATCGGTTCCTTTTATACCGGCAATTCGGCTCCGTTCGAAGGTCAGAGCACTCTTGCACCGCTTTTTTATGCAAATCCTGACGTAACTGCGGAGACCAGCACAAAATACAATGTCGGTATAGACATGACATTGCTGAAAAGCCTGAATGTCAGTGTTGACGCCTTCATCGACAAGAGGACCGGAATCCTGACTCAGGACAATTCAATAATGGGATATTACGGAAATGTCGTCAAGTTCAGCAATGTAGGCGAAATGACCAACCGCGGAGTCGAACTGTCCGTCTCTTATGCACGGGACATGGGGGACATAGGTTTTTCCGTATTCGGACTTGTGAATTATGCCCGGAATACAATAGACTATATGGCGGAAGAGCCGCAGGCACACAGTTACAATGCCAAGACCGGCAGAGCACTCGGAACACGAATCGGACTTGAATGTATCGGTTTCTATGACCTGGATGACTTTGACGAGGACGGTAATCTGAATCCCGGGCTTCCTGTTCCTATGTTCGGTACGGTCAGACCGGGGGATCTTAAATACCGCGATCTCGATGAAGACGGCTATATTGACCAGACTGATGTCACTAAAGTGGGTAATCCATGGTATCCGTTTCTCAATGCCAGTATCGGTGGAAATCTGAAAATAAAGGGATTCGATCTGACCATACTCGTTACCGGATCTTTCGGAGGCACTGTGGATCTGCTGGATTATCCGTACTACACAAAAGCCTTCGTGAATAACAACAATGCCTTCCCGATCGCTGAAAACGCATGGGCATATTATCCAAACGAAGGAATAGATACGCGTGATTCTGCCACATATCCCAGACTGTCTACGGAAGACAGCAAGAACAATTTCCAGGCAAGTTCGTTCTGGGTCAGAAAGAATAATTTCATCAGAATCAAGACAATCGAACTCGGATATGACTTCGGTCAGCTTATGCGTCCGGACTCTGTCATCTCTAACCTGAGGATATATTTGAATGCAATGAATCCGTTTACTTTCAGTTCTGTACTTAAGGATTACGGGATGGATCCGGAAAGCTATTTCGGCTATCCTGCCCTGAAGTCCTGGAATTTCGGATTACAACTCAGTTTCTAATACATACAGACTATGACAAAGCGTTTTCCATATTTTATAGCTTTACTGGCAATTACAGCAAGCTGCAGCTTTCTGGATACGAAAATAGACACGTTTACGACTCCGGAAATGGCCCAGACCCGGTACAATACCCTGTGGGCTTTTGCCAATGCATTCTACGCGCCGCTGCAGTCGGGATTTTCCGTCCTGGATGACAATCTTTTCGCGGCGGCTTCCGATGAAGCGATCCAGACGGCTACGGAGTCTGATGCCACGTATTTCAATAACGGCACCATCAATGCCAACATGAATCCTGTATCCTTCCTGTATGACAATTACTATGAAGGAATCCGTGCTGCACTGTTTTTTCTCGACTACGCCAAGGACGGAGAGGAATTCCTGGCATTGAACCGTGACATCTCTGGAGAGAATGACATCGACAACCAGATTTCCTACGAAAAGGACGTCCGGTCTCTCAACTGGTATCGTGCCGAGGCCTATGTGGCTATGGCATACTACTATTCCGAACTGATAAAGATGTATGGAGGAGTGCCGCTTGTAAAGACCCTTTACGGTGACGGAAACGATTCCGGCTCTTTGGGCAGGGCCACTTATGACGAATGTGTTGACTATATAGTGGAACTGATTGATTCCCAGCTGGATAATCTTCAGGAGGACTGGGCCACACATCCGGACAATGTCGCCTCCAGGGCAGGCCGTTTCGACAAGGCGACAGCCATGGCGATAAAGGCGAGGACACTGCTTTATGCTGCCAGTCCGAGGAACAATCCCGAAGGGGACAAGACCAAATGGGAAAAGGCAGCAAGGGCCGCAGCGGATCTGATAGAGTTCAAGAACTATACTATGCCCGAGGAAAGGAACTACGGAGGTTATTTCATGGGAGCGAATCCGCAATACGACAATGAAACGATATATGCTGTCAGAATGGAGGCAAGCAGCGCTCCTGAAAATGCCAATTATCCGATCACTACTCCTGGAGGCGGGTCAGGTGTCACTCCAACGGAGAATCTGGTTTCTTCCTATGAGTACATAGGTCCTGAGGACCCTGTGGATCCGTACAAGAACCGTGATCCGAGACTGGCCGCCACCATTGTATACAACGGCTCGCACTGGAACGGCAGGGATATCGACATGACATCCGGAGGTACGGATGACCTGTCCATACGGAATACGAGCCGCACCGGATATTATCTGAAAAAATTCCTTACGGACAATCTTAATCTGACTCAGGGGGAAACCGCACAGCACATGTGGGTAGTTTACCGGTATGCGGAAGTCCTTCTGAACTATGCGGAGGCCATGAATGAGGCGTTCGGTCCGGATGCCGTGCCCCAGGATTATCCGATGTCTGCAAGGGAAGCCCTTATGCAGGTCAGAAACAGTGCAAGCCTGTCGCTGCCGGCCGTGACGGAGACAGCTGTCCCGGAGTTCAGGGAAAGGGTAAAGCATGAAAGGCGCGTCGAACTCGCATTCGAGGATCACCGTTACTGGGACCTGTTGAGGTGGGGAGATGCCATGGAAGTGCTCAATTCTCCGGTCAAAGGAGTCAGAATAGGCAAAAACTCCAACGGCATACCTCAGTATCAGGAACGCGAAGTGGCGGTCAGAGTATTCAATGAGAGAAACTACTATATGCCTTTTACCAATGCGGAAATCCTCAAATCGAACGGAAAACTCGAACAGAACAACGGTTATTAGAATATTCGATATGAAACATTTTAAATTCATTTTAATCGCGCTAATTTCTCTCCCTTTCATCTCATGCGGATGTACCAAGGGAGACAGTGACCTGGACTATGGGGAAGGTTACGTATACATTGCTCAGGCTTTGTCTTCAGGCGGTCTGAACAATGTACTGACAGTACCTTCTGGCTGGGGTACTGATACGTGGAACTTCAGGCTCGAAGACGAGACCGTGAAAGTATTCCTCAGCGTTGTGCGTTCCGGCAAACTGGAAGTGGAGAAAGGTTTCACGGTGGATGTGACTGCTGTTCCCGATGAGGCGCAGGCATCCATTGACGGAGGCGTTGTAGAGAATGCGGTACTTCTTTCAGGGGAGGAATACTCGTTCCCGTCGACGGTAACCGTACCGGACGGGGAGGATTACGGGACATTCTATCTGGAAGTGCCGTATACTGTTGTCCTCAATCCGGATTATGCCGGAAAGAACCTGGTCGCGGCAGTTTCTATATCCAATCCGACAGCCTATACCTTGAGCGAGACCAACACCTCCGTAGTCGTCGCTATCAATGTGGACGGAATATCATCTCACATAAACAATAATCAATAACCACCAATTAAAAACACAAGAAAATGAAAACAGGAAAATTCATTCTGTGGCTTTTATCATTAAGCCTTGTACCCGGATTGTTCTCTTGTACGGAGAAAGAAAATCCTGATGACGGAACTGACAAAAACCCGCCTGCTTCCGCAGACGCGGCTGTAGCTGATTTTACCTGGAAGGCCGAAGGTCTGACAGTGACATTCACGAATGCATCCGAAAATGCAGTGAAGTACAGCTGGGATTTCGGAGATGACGAGACTTCTACCGAACAGAATCCGGAGCATACGTACTTTACGGGAGGCACCTATGAAGTGACACTCCGTGCTACTGCGGAAGACGGCACGTACGATACCAAGAAACAGGAGGTAACCGTGGCCAGTGCCGCTACGACAGTCTTCACATACACGGCCGGTTTCGGATCTCTGATCAATTTCGACGCACGGGCATCCGAAAATGTAGATGCGACTACGGCCCAGTGGGATTTCGGCGACGGGGAAACTGCCTCCGGTTCACTGGAAGTGTCCCATGAATTCCCTGGCGACGGAAAATATACCGTAACACTTTCCGTCAAGGATCTCTCGGGAAATGACGTGACTCCTTATTCTACGGAGATAACCGTAGCCGGAGACTACAATCTGCTCAAGGGAAGTGATATGGAGGCTGACGATGCCCAGTATTGGAGTTTTACATATAAGTTTGAGGTATCGGACCCTGCCGTGGAAATGGAATGGCAGTTCGGCTATACTCAGGACAAGCCGGCGGAAGGACATAACGGATGCTTTGCACTGCTCCCGTGGGATCATGCCTGGACAGCGGCTTCCACCCGTTTCTTCATGTATCAGGCTGTGGATGTGGAAGAAGGACGTACCTACAAGCTCAGTGTTGCAGCCAAGTCCAGTTCATACACCGGCAGCGGCGTTGCGTTCAGGCTGTATGTGCTCCCGCATGCTGACGAGTACCTCGATGCAGACGGCCATCCTATGTTCAAGGGTGCAGGAGTACCTTCAGTAGAGTTCAACTGGTTCGACCACTGGGGGTACGGACAGAATCCGGAAAAACCGGACGATGCACCGATGGATGATCCTCATACTCCGAAGGATGATATTTTCAGCGCGGAATACACTGCCACCCAGACCGGAAAACTGTATGTCGCTTTCGATGCCTACTGGCTCGAGTGCTCTCTTGACGGTCCGTGGCTCCTTGACGACTTCAAGTTCGAATTGTTGCCGGGAGGGCCTGAAGAAGTTCCGGCCGAGTGATTTATGCCGGATTTTTCCAAAAGAAACCTGACAATAGACAATTTCAGGGCTGTGACGATGTTCCTGATGGTCTTTGTCAATGATTTCTGGACAGTGGGGGGTATCCCCCACTGTCTTGAACATGGAGGAACAAGAGAAGATTTTCTGGGACTGGCGGATTTTGTCTTTCCGTGGTTCCTGTTTGCTGTCGGCCTTTCTATTCCATATGCCATAGAAAGAAGGTACGGGAAAGGTTGCAGCGAGTTGAGTACGGTATTTCATATACTTGAACGGACTCTTGCACTTCTGGTAATGGGAGTCTTTTTCGCCAATACCGAAGTGGAAATGTCTCAAGACATGATTATGGGGAAGTCCCTTTTCAGGGTAATGATGATAGCCGGATTTTTTCTGATCTGGAATACTTATCCGGCGAATGCCGGGAACGGCAGGAAACTCCTTTTCAGGATATTCAGGATTATCGGCGTCTTTGTACTTGCCTTTCTCATGATCATATACAGGGACAGTGACGGAGGTGTGTTCTCGGTGCGCGGATGGGGCATTTTAGGGCAGATAGGGTGGATATATCTTCTGTGTTCGTTCCTGTATCTGGCTTTCCGGGCCTCCATACGCAAATTCACCATAGCATGGTTTCTGTGTTTCATATTATGTGTGATATGCGCCTGCCGTCTGTTGCCAGGAGATTCTTTTCTGTATTCGTTCCTGAAGATACTGAATATTCCTCCCGGAGCCAAGCCTGGCTACTGTATAGGGGGAATAATCACTACCCTTGCCGCACTGGAGCTGTCCGGCAGGAAAACAGGATATAAAATCACGCTGGCCGCGTCAGTGGCGGCAATACTGATGCTGGCAGGATTTGCCTGCCACCATTTCTGGATATTTTCCAAGAACATGCAGACACCGCCTACCATGCTGGTATGCACGGCCGCAGCCATCTTTTTATACTGTCTTGTCGCCATACCGGTGTCATACGGACTGACAGGTATTTTCAAACCTGTAAAAAGTGCCGGGACGGCGACTCTGACATGCTATACCATGCCGATACTCATATACAGTGTATTGAGACTGGCAGGACTGGAGCCCGAGACAGGACTGTACGGATTTGCAGGCCTGGTGAAATGTATCCTTTTCTCGTCCGCATGCGTATTTCTGACCTTTATTCTGGAAAAAGCAGGCATAAAACTGAAAATATGATTAGAATACATTCCATATACCGCCTTGCCTTCGTTTTCATGGCAGCGGTGATGCTGTGTCCCTTATCGGGATGTGATGACAATACCGTACCTTACGATCCTCCTCCTGATTATATTCCTTCCGATGACAATCCTGGAGAGGACGATCTCCCGGATGAACCTTCCGAAGATTCTCCGGATGACAAGCCTGTCCGGAAGGATTGGCCGTATGATCCGCTGATTTCCCTCTGGAATCATGATCTGGATCTGGATGTCAGTGAACTTGTATCGGAACTTGGAGTCAATTGTATATGGACAAGCGACGATATGGCCGATGAGAATTTCCCGTGGGAATCCAGTCACCTGTACAGGTCTTCCGAAGTTCCGGGCGTGGATTATGTCATGGCAAAAGTGAACCGGGTCGCATGGGGATGGACTCATGAAGGTTCGCTTGAACATGCTTCATGGGTATGCGGAATGGCTTTGGAACATGATGAAATAATCGGGCTGTACCTGAATGATTTCTATGACGAGATCGAGGAAGGTTACCGGACTGAAGACCAGTGGCGGGAAATCATAGCCGAAGCACGGACCGTCAATCCCGACCTTCCCATATGGGTGCCGGTATATCCTCACAGGCAGCAGCAGAACCATGAATACGATTTCGATTTTGACGGAGTCATCGTAAACATGTTCGGGAACAGACCGGAACAGATAGAAAGTCTTGAAGAGCACATTTATGAAAGTCTCGACAAGTTCCCTGACAAATGGGCCATTGCCGGAGTATATCTTTCATCCGGGCCGGAAGGTGAGGAAAGATGGCTCACTCCCGACGAATATGAGTATGTCCTGTCCTTTTACGTGAAACTGCTCGAAGAAGGCAGAATCCAGGGAATAAGACTGTTCAATGCGAACTTGTTCCTCGAACGTCCGGAATATGTCGGGATCACTGAAGAGGTCCTGAAGACAATGGAGATACAACAATAGATTTTGAAACAATATCAAGATGAGACACTTTATTATTTTATCAGCATTTCTTTTACAGATCGCTGCCATATCATGCAGCTGTGACAACGGACAGACGGCTTACGATCCGCCTCCTCCATATACTGCCGATGAAGTTGAGCCTTTCAAGGTAATAGGATATCTTCCGACATCGGCTGCCGACTATACTCCGAGATGGGACAAGCTCAGTGTCATCAACCTGAGCTTTGCCAGGGTGAAGGCAGACGGAACCGTCGATGATGAACAGGTTCGTAAGGTGTTCGGGGACTTTGCGGAAAAAGCCCATCAGAATAATGTCAAAGTGATGGTATCGTTGGGCGGAGCTTCCGGAAGCGAGAATTTCAACAAGGCATTGGTCAGTGAAGATGCCAGGAAAAAGATTGTAGAAGGATGTGTGGCGTTGATGGAAGATCTTGACCTCGACGGTATTGATGTGGACTACGAAGGATGGGATTGGGGAGATTCTCCAGGCAATATCCCGAAAAAGGAAGGCTATCTTGACCTGATTACAAAACTCAGAAAAGCATTGGGAGAAGATGCCCTGCTGACCGCCGCCCTTGGAGGGAATGCCACAGAGAGCGGTTTCTATACAAAAGAAATGCTTGATCAGATGGATTATGTGACGCTGATGGCTTATGACAAGACTGGTTCATGGTCCAGCACGACGGGCCCGCATGCACCTTTCTGGTATTTCGAGTCTTTTGTCCAGGACTGCATCGAAGCCGGACTTCCACTTGAAAAAATCATCCCCGGAGTGCCGTTCTACGGGAATATTTTTCCTGGAAACAAGCCTGAAAACGCCAGAAGCATGTCGTACAGGGAAATTGTTACGGAATATCCCGGTGCCGAGAACAAGGATTCCATTGAAGACATTTATTTATGGTATGACGGAATTCCGATGATTACGGAAAAATGCAATTATGTAGTTGCCAACAAACTAGGGGGCGTTATGATATGGCAGTTGGCTCAGGATACGGACGATGATGCAAGAAGCCTGCTTTGTGTCATAGACAGCATTCTCTTCCCGGAGGATTGACAGCATGGAACAGGGGGCGGCCCTGGAAAAATATTTTGCGTCGAGTTATATGAATGCCTATATTTGTGTGCGAACACAGTGTTCGGGTGACATACGGGTCTTTATCCGGAATCATCAGAAATCAGACAATCATAAAACCAATGCAAAATATGAGTCTAAAGAAAACCATTATCGCAGGCCTTCTGCTGCTGTTCTCTGTGGCGGTGCTGGCCAGACCGCAGCGGGATACCGTCAGGATCCTGGCTATCGGAAACAGTTTCTCACAGGATGCCGTAGAGCAGAATCTTTACGAACTTGCAAAGGCTGACGGCATCACGCTTGTCATCGGCAATGCCTATATCGGCGGGTGTTCGCTCGAACGCCATGTCATGAATTCCAGGACGGACGCCGCGGCATACGCTTACAGGAAAATTACTGCAGACGGAATCAGAACCGAGCAGAAGAACGCCAGCCTTTCCTCTATCCTCGGAAATGAAAAATGGGACTATGTCAGTTTCCAGCAGGCCAGCCCCCTTTCAGGGCAGTTTTCCACATATGAGGATTTCCTTCCGGAATTGTACGGTTATGTGAAAGAACGAGTGCCGGAGGACGTGAAATTCATGATGCACCAGACATGGGCATACGCCCAGGATTCGGGACACTCCGGATTCAGGAATTACGGCAACGACCAGATGACGATGTACAGGGCCATAACGGATGCGTATGACAGGGCGGCCAAACTTGTCGGCATCCGGGTAATCATACCGTCCGGGACTGCAATCCAGAATGCGAGGACATCGTTCATCGGAGACAGAATGAACAGCGACGGATATCACCTGAATCACCTCTGGGGCAGATATACGGCTGCATGTGCATGGTACGAGAAACTTTTCGGAGGTGTCCTCGGAAACCCGTATGCTCCGCAGGGCCTTACCGAAGACTATGTGGAAGTCTGCCAGCTTTCGGCCAGGGAAGCGGTGAAACATCCCGATGAGGTTACCAGTATAGATGTAGAGGAACTTCCTGTCCTGTACCGTGACGCATCCGTGTCCGTGGAGAACCGCGTCGAGGATCTTCTGTCCCGTATGACCCTGCACGAGAAAATAGCCCAGATAAACCAGTACACACTCGGTAACAATGACAATGTCAACAATCTCGACGAGGTGGTGACCAAGGTGTCCGGTGAGGTCGGGTCGCTGATCTATTTCGGGGATGATGCCGAACTGCGCAATGCCATGCAGAAGAAAGCCGTGGAGGGTACCCGTCTGGGGATTCCGATCCTTTTCGGCTTCGATGTCATCCACGGATTCAGGACAGTCTATCCGATACCTCTGGCGATAGGTGCTTCATGGAATCCGGAACTTGCAGGGGAAGTATGCAGGGTAGCCGCACAGGAAGCGTATGATGCAGGCATAAACTGGACATTCTCGCCGATGGTGGATATCGCCAGGGATGCCAGGTGGGGAAGGATTGCTGAAGGCTACGGTGAAGACCCTTATCTGACCTCTGTATTCAGTGCCGCCTCTGTAAAGGCTTATCAGGGAGACGATCTCTCCAAGCCGTACAATATCGCCGCATGCCTCAAGCATTATGTCGGCTACGGAGCCTCGGAAGCAGGTCGGGACTATGTCCCTACCGAGATTTCCCGCCAGACTCTCTGGGATACATATCTTCCGTCTTTCGAAGCCGGTGTCAAGGCCGGTGCCGCCACTCTCATGAGTTCCTTCAACAATATCAGCGGTATTCCGGGTTCTGCAAACCATTATACCATGACGGAAGTCCTGAAAGAGAAATGGGGGCACGACGGCTTTATCGTGGCTGACTGGAATGCCATAGTGCAGCTTGTGAACCAGGGTATGGCCAGGGACGGCAAGGAAGCCGCAATGTATGCCATAAATGCCGGTCTTGACATGGATATGGTAGACAATCTCTACATGCAGCACCTCGAATCTCTCGTGAAGGAAGGAAAGGTGTCCATGTCCAGGATTGACGATGCCGTGCGCCGCGTGCTGAAACTGAAATTCGAACTCGGGCTGTTCGAACATCCTTATACGGAAGAGAAGCCTGAAAGCGAGCGCGTCCTGCTGCCGGAAAGCTGTGCTGCAGCTGAACGTATGGCAGTGGAATCCATGGTGCTTCTGAAGAATGAAGGAAATCTCCTTCCTGTTCCAGAAGACTGCAAGGCGGCCCTGATAGGCCCTATGGCGAAAAACCGTGCCGACCTTCTGGGTTCATGGTTCGGCAGGGGAAGAGCCGAGGATGTCATCAGCATCTTCGACGGGCTGTCAGAAGCCGTGGATACGGTGCTTTATGCCGAGGGCTGCGGTTTCGACGGCAATGACACGACAGGATTTGCAGAAGCTGTCAGGACAGCATCCGAAGCTGACATCGTGATACTCTGCCTCGGGGAAAAGAGAACCTGGAGCGGGGAAAACGCATCCAGATCCACTATTGCCCTCCCTGAAATACAGGAAAATCTCCTTATGGCCGTGAAGAGGGCCGGAAAACCTGTGGCCGTGCTGCTTTCCAACGGCCGTTCGCTCGATCTCACCCGCATAGCCCCTGCAGCAGATGCCGTACTGGAAATCTGGCAGCCTGGTGTGATGGCAGGCACTGCTGTGGCGGGAATACTTACAGGAAAATACAACCCGTCCGGAAGGCTGAACGTCACTTTCCCTTATACCACCGGCCAGATTCCGATATATTATAATCACAGGGAAAGCGGCAGAAGGGGTTCACAGGGCCTTTATCAGGACATTCCGAGCACTCCTATGTACGAGTTCGGCTACGGACTCAGCTATACGGAATACGAGTACGGCAGCCTGGAGGTTTCATCGGACACCTTTACTGTAAATGACAGGCTGACGGCAAGCATAACAGTCCGCAATGCCGGGAATATGGACGGCAAGGAGACTGTGCAATGGTACATTTCCGACCCGTACTCTTCCTTAACCCGCCCTGTGAAGGAACTCAAGCATTTCGAAAAACGTCTTCTCAAGAGCGGAGAGGAATATACGTTCACCTTCGAAATAGACCCTATGCGCGACCTTTCGTTCGTGGACAGCGAAGGCAACCGTTTCATTGAGCCGGGAGATTTCTATATTATCGTAAAGGATAGGAAAGTCAAAATAACACTTGTCGAATAGAACGCGACTCCGGGACTCCGTCATGGAGGCACACCGGCGGCTTTAAATGGAAATAGGAGTGAAAATGAATATCAGACATGCGCTCTGCGCAATATTGACCCTGCTGTCGTGTACGGCAATGTACGCGCAGAGGACCGAGACACTTTTAGAGAAAGGCTGGAAATTCTCAAAAGGGGATTTCCCTGAGGCTTCGGCAGCCTGCTTCGATGATTCCGGCTGGGATGAGGTCACAATCCCGCACGACTGGGCCATCACAGGTCCGTTCGACAGGAATATTGACATCCAGACAGTGGCCATAAAACAGGACCTGGAGAAAGAGGCTACCGTCAAGACTGGGCGTACCGGCGGATTGCCGTATATCGGTACGGGATGGTACAGGAATGTCTTTTCCGTACCTGAAGGGAAGAACGCAGTCCTCCTTTTCGACGGTGCCATGAGTGAGGCAAGGGTATTCGTGAACGGAACAGAGGTATGTTTCTGGCCTTACGGCTACAACTCTTTCTGGTGCGATGTGACGGATGTCGTGAAACCGGGAGAGAATACTCTGGCGGTAAGACTGGAGAACAGGCCGTTTTCCTCAAGGTGGTATCCCGGTGCCGGCCTTTACAGGAACGTCCATCTTATCGTGACGGATCCGGTCCATATCCCTGTCTGGGGGACCCGCATCACTACTCCTGAAGTCACGGAGAATAAGGCTGCAGTGGATATCGAGACCATAGTGGAAGCACCTGCCGGAACAGGGACAGTGTGCGTCAGGACAGATATTTTCGACAGTAACGGACGGCTGGCGGCCTCTTCTGCAGAAAAGGCTGACCTGGCATCGGGCAGGCAGACAGTAACCCAGACCCTGGAGGTGGAAACTCCGGAATTGTGGTCTCCGGACCACCCTGTACGGTACAGGGCCGTTTCCGGAATCTATTCAGCGGACGGGCGCCTGCTGGACAATTATGAAACCGTATTCGGCATCCGGACTATAGAATATATCCCGTACAAGGGCTTTTTCCTGAACGGGGAAAAGACGGTGTTCAAAGGGGTGTGCAACCATCATGACCTGGGTCCTTTGGGTGCGGCGGTGAATGTGTCTGCGCTGCGTCATCAGCTGGAACTTCTCAAGGACATGGGCTGCAATGCTATCAGGACGACCCACAATATGCCTGCTCCCGAACTGGTGCGCCTGTGTGACGAGATGGGCTTCATGATGATGATCGAGCCTTTCGACGAATGGGATATCGCCAAATGCGAGAACGGATATCACCGGTTCTTCAATGAGTGGGCTGAAAAGGACATGGTGAATATGCTGCACAATTTCCGCAACAGTCCTTCTGTGGTTATGTGGAGCATCGGCAACGAGGTTCCCACACAGTGTTCGCCTTCGGGATATGAAGTCGCATCCTTCCTTCAGGACATCTGTCACAGGGAAGACCCGACCAGACCGGTAACGTGCGGAATGGATCAGGTGGACTGCATACTGGAGAACGGCTTTGCGGACATGATAGACATTCCGGGCATAAATTACAGGACATTCAGGTACAAGGAGGTTTTTGACTCGCTGTCGAAAGGCTTTGTACTCGGTTCCGAGACGGCCTCCACCGTAAGCTCCAGGGGAGTCTACAAGCTTCCGGTAATGAAACGCTACGGTGCCTTGTATGACGACCAGCAGTGCTCTTCATATGATGTCGAATCCTGCGGCTGGTCCAATATCCCTGATGTCGACCTGGCACTGGCCGAGGATTGCAGCTGGATTCTGGGCCAGTTCGTCTGGACAGGCTTCGACTACCTCGGGGAACCGAGCCCTTACGGCACGGATTCATGGCCCAACCACAGCTCCATGTTCGGGATTATAGACCTGGCATCCATACCAAAGGACAGGTACTGGCTTTACAGAAGCGTGTGGAACGAGGCGGAAAGCACCCTCCATATTCTGCCTCACTGGAACTGGGAAGGTATGGAAGGGGAGAAGGTACCCGTATTCGTCTATACCAGCTGGCCGGAAGCGGAACTTTTCATAAACGGAAAGAGTTTCGGGCGGCAGAAGAAAGGGCCGGACGGCTATGCAGTCCCTGTGGATACCGTGGCCTTGTCACAGTACACGTCCTATGCAGGCACTCTCGGAGATGTGAACGCGCCGGTGGAGTCCAGGTTCAGGCTGATGTGGCCGGATGCGGTATATGAGCCTGGTGAAATCAGGGTGGTGGCATACGATGAAAACGGCTCTCCTGCAGAAGAAAAGATTGTCAGGACGGCAGGAGAACCCTGCAGGCTTGTGCTTGAACCTGCCAGGACAGTGCTGGAGGCCGGAGGCCGGGATCTGGCATATGTTACGGTAAGTGTTGAGGACAAGGACGGCAATTTCTGCCCTCTGGACAGCCGGACCGTGAATTTCGAGGTGACAGGGTCCGGAAGTTTCAAGGCAGCCGCCAACGGTGACCCTACTTCCCTCGAACTGTTCCATGTCCCGCACATGCATCTTTTCAACGGAAAACTGACAGTCATTGTCACTTCTGCGGACGAGCCGGGCGAACTTGTACTGAAAGTTACTGCAGACGGGCTGAAAGACGCCTCCGTCGTCATGCAGGTTGTCGGCGACTGATTTTTACATTCCGTTGAACCGTCTGTAGTACGGAAGATTTTCGGCCACAATGATGCCTATCGGCATCTTGTGGCTTATTTTGTTGTCCT
>DVIP01000104.1 GCA_018711225.1 Candidatus Cryptobacteroides intestinipullorum
GAATAACACAAGAATAATACAGTCAAAATTATATCATTATGACAGACAGGAGAACTTTTCTGAAAAAAGCGGCAGCCGCCACAGCATCGGCGATTGCCGCCCCATCCATCCTCAAAGCCGCGGAAGGCAGCGGCATGGCCGGCGGAAACATTTCCGGACACGGAGACCTGATCGTCCCGAAAGCGCAGGGACTCAGGATTACGGGTACATTCCTGGACGAAATATCACATGACATACCTCACCAGAACTGGGGAGAAAAAGAATGGGACGCCGATTTCCGGTACATGAAGGCAATCGGGATTGATACCGTCATCGTCATACGTTCCGGCTACAGGAAATTCATCACCTATCCGTCGCCTTACCTTCTCAAAAAAGGCTGCTACATGCCTTCAGTAGATCTTATCGACATGTTCCTGAGGCTCGCGCAGAAACACGGGATGAAATTCTGGTTCGGCCTGTACGATTCCGGAAAATACTGGGACACCGGAGACCTGTCACAGGAAATCGAGGACAACAAATTCGTGATAGACGAAGTGTGGAAGATGTACGGCGAGAAATACGACAGCTTCGGAGGCTGGTACATCAGCGGAGAAATCAGCCGCAAGACAAAGGGAGCGATAGACGCCTTCCACGCCATGGGGAAACAGTGCAAGGAGGTTTCCGGCGGTCTGCCGACATTCATATCACCGTGGATAGACGGCAAGAAAGCCATCATGGGCACGGACAAGCTCACAAACGACCAGGCCGTGTCCGTAGCCGAACATGAGAGGGAATGGAACGAGATTTTCGACGGCATACATGACGTGGTGGACGCATGCGCATTCCAGGACGGACACATCGACTATGACGAACTGGACGCGTTCTTCTCTGTCAACAAGAAACTGGCAGACAAATACGGAATGCAGTGCTGGACCAATGCCGAAACATTCGACAGGGACATGCCTATCAAATTCCTCCCTATCAAGTTCGACAAACTGAGGATGAAACTCGAAGCGGCGAAACGCTGCGGGTACGACAAGGCCATAACCTTCGAGTTTTCGCATTTCATGAGTCCGCAGTCCGCATATCTCCAGGCAGGACACCTGTACGACAGATACCGGGAATATTTCGGAATCTGACCACAAGAACAAGATATCTCATCCAACCACAAGACACTTCTATTTTACAATGGGCAAGACAGTCAATTCGGGATACATCATTTTCCTGGCCGCAGTATCGGCAATAGGAGGAATACTTTTCGGCTATGACACCGCCGTAATATCCGGAACCATCGGAATAGTCACGCAGCAGTTTTCCCTCGACACCATCCAGCAGGGCTGGTATGTAGGCTGCGCCCTTATAGGTTCCATAGCCGGGGCGACATTTGCCGGCATGCTCAGCGATGCGGCAGGCAGGAAAAAGACCATGCTGACAGCTGCCGTCCTTTTCTGCATTTGCGCCATCGGATGCGCCGAAAGCAGAGGCTTCGTACAGCTGGTAATATCGAGGATCATAGGGGGAATAGGCGTCGGCATAGTGTCCATTGTCTCCCCTATCTACATTTCCGAAGTCTCCACGGCGGAAAAGCGCGGGACCCTCGTATCTCTCTACCAGCTGGCGGTGACAGTAGGTTTCCTGATAGCCTACCTGGTCAATTATGCCATCCTGGACATATCGGAGACCCGGACATTCGCATCGGGCTTCATGAACAGGCTTCTCGTGGATGAATACTGGAGAGGAATGCTCGGCTCAGGGATTTTCCCGTCACTGCTTTTCCTGATCATACTTTTCTTCATACCGGAAAGTCCGAAATGGCTTATCACCAAAGGAAAGGGACAGGCTGCGACAAATGTGCTCAGCCGCATGTACCTGACACCGGAAGGCGTGGAAAGGGAATACGAGACCACAAAAGCCTCCATAGGCGGGAAAACGAAGTCCGACTGGAAGGAACTGCTGTCCCCTGGCATACTGAAAGCGGTGATTATTGGCTCCGCCATTGCCATACTCGGACAGTTCATGGGAGTAAATGCCGTATTGTACTACGGGCCGGAGATATTCGGGAAAGCCGGAATAGCAGGAGGCGATGCCCTGTTCTCGCAGGTACTCGTCGGCATCGTGAACATGCTTACGACAATCATTGCGATGTTCATAATCGACAAGGTCGGACGCAAACAGCTGGTCTATTGGGGCGTCTCCGGTATGATATTGTCCCTTATAATGATAGGAATTTATTTTTCATGCGGCGGAAGACTCGGTCTCGGGAACGGATTCATGCTGACATTCTTCCTGTTCTACGTGTTCTGCTGCGCGATATCCATCAGTGCCGTAGTGTTCGTGTTGCTTTCCGAAATGTACCCGAACAGTGTCCGCGGCAGGGCCATGTCCATAGCAGGTTTCTCCCTGTGGATAGGCACGTATCTTATAGGACAGCTCACGCCATGGCTGCTGGAGAATCTTACTCCGGCCGGGACCTTCTTCCTGTTCGCAGGCATGTGCATACCTTACATGCTGATAATGTGGAAAGCCGTACCGGAAACGACTGGAAAGACTCTGGAAGAAATCGAGGAATACTGGAAAGGAAAGAAAAAGGCATAGTTTACCCCGGCCTTTACCCCGGCAATGCAAACTATTTTGCATTGCTTGGGGCTTTTTCGTATATTTGTCCTTTGTATTCATACTGTTGCGCATAGTTGCACAACTTATCAGGATTCACAGTATTCAAATGAGAGATTCTTTCTTGAACAACAGCACCGGCAAGACAGCTGCCATAAAACGGCAGATTCTGGGACTGTGCATTAACGGCGGAGACTACAGCATAGCCGAGCTCAGCAGGGAAATGGGGATCAGCATCCCTACCGTCACAAAAATGGTAAGCGAACTGATCGACGAGGGTTTTCTGGAAGAATTGGGCAAGACAGGCACGTCAGGAGGGCGCAGGCCAAGCATATACGGGCTCAATTCATCGGCAGGCTACTTCATCGGGGCTGATATCACGAGACACCATGTGAGCATCGCAGTCAGCAACTTCAAAGGCAATATCCTCGAATATGCCGATGACATTCCTTTTGTTCTTGAAAGCAATGAAGGGTCAATATCCGGACTCTGCGACCTTATCGCCAGACAAACCCGCAAATTCGGGATAGAAGAGGAAAAGGTGCTGGCCTACGGCATAAATCTCACCGGAAGGGTCAATCACAACACCGGCTACAGTTTCTCCTATTTTCTCGGGGAAGACAAGCCTCTGGCATCCATTCTCGAAGAAAAACTCCGGACACCGGTCTATATCGAAAACGACTCCAGGGCAATGACATACGGAGAATACATCTGCGGAGGGGCAAACAAGGAAAAACATTTCCTCTTCATAAATGTCAGCTGGGGACTCGGAATGGGAATGATAATCGACGGGAAACTTTCATACGGGAAATCAGGTTTCTCCGGTGAAATCGGGCATTTCCCTCTGCTGGAAAACGGGATAATCTGCCAGTGCGGGAAAGTAGGATGCCTTGAGACCGGGGCCTCCGGTTCGGCAGTTCACCGCATCTTTCTGGAAAAGCTGAAGGCCGGAAAGGCATCCGTACTGTCAGGAAAATTCTCCAATGGCCAGGAAATAACACTTGACGATATTCTGGACGCCCTTGCAGAAGAAGATGTACTGGCCATAGAGTCCATTGAAGAGATAGGCAGCACGCTCGGCAGGGCTATCGCAGGACTGATAAACATCTTCAATCCGGAACTGGTAATCATCGGAGGACGCCTCTCTGTAGCAGAAGAATATCTGATGCTTCCTATCAGAAGCGCCATTCACAAACATTCCCTGAATATTGTAAGCCGCGACACTGTGGTGAAATTCTCGAAACTGGGTAAAAAGGCAGGGGCCTACGGTGCGTGCATGCTTTCCCGCAGCCACCTTCTGAACCTGCTCTGAACCTGGGGCTCCCGCCGCATTGCGGACTCTTTCGGACAAAA
>DVIP01000105.1 GCA_018711225.1 Candidatus Cryptobacteroides intestinipullorum
AGATGTGTATAAGAGACAGGTTGCCAAGACTTTTCTTGCGAAGGGCTTCAGGGTCATAGGTCTTCACGGAGGCTATTCCGGACTTTTCAGCAAGAATGCCCGTACGGAAGAACTGGATTTCTTCAAGGCTGACCGTTATTTCAACAGAGGCGGTTCATATCTTGAAATGAGCAGGTTCAAGCCTACTGACAAGGATTTCGAGGAAAATTTCAATCTTGACCTTTTCAAGGACAACAATATCAAGCTTCTGGTGACTATCGGAGGCGACGATACCGCATCTACGGCGAACAGGATATCCAAGTTCCTGGCTGCCAAGAATTACCATATCGCCAACATCCATTGCCCGAAGACCATCGACAATGACCTTCCTCTTCCGAACAATACCCCTACATTCGGGTACAATTCGGCCAAGAACGAAGGCGCCCACCTCGCCAGGACAATATACGAGGATGCGCGCACTTCAGGAAACTGGCTTCTGATTTCGGCCATGGGACGTACCTGCGGAAGCCTTGCTCTCGGAATAGGAGAGGCTACGCATTGCCCTATGACTATCATTCCGGAAATGTTCAACAAGACTGACATCTGCCTCGACAAGATCATCCGCCTCACGATTTCAGCCATCATCAAAAGGAAGATCATGGGCGTGAATTACGGTACCGTTGTGGCAGCGGAAGGTCTGTTCCATGATGAGGGTGTGGCCAAGGAAGCCGCTGCAGCCGGAATACATTTCACATACGACGAGCACGGCCATCCGGAACTCGGCAAGATTTCCAAGGCTGTCCTCTTCAATGACCTTCTCGAGAAGGAGCTCAAGAAAATCGGTCTGAAGGTGAAGACCCGTCCGGTGGAGATCGGATATGACGTCCGCTGCCAGGATCCTGTCGCATACGACCTTACATATTGTACGGAACTTGCCATGGGAGTTTACCAGCTCTACAGCGAGGGAAAGACAGGCTGCATGGTCTATGTGGATGCATACGGCAATGTGGCACCTCTGTATCTATCCGACCTTCAGGATCCGGAGACCGGGAAGATTCCGCCTCGCGTAGTGGACATCAACTCCGGCACTGCCCAGAACTACTACAAGTACATCGCACATTATATCACCGAGGCTGACTACGAGGCCGCCAAGGCATACGTAGCCAATCCTGAAGACTACGATTTCAGGAAAATCCTGAACTGGTAGCATGATTTGCAGTCCGGAAAAATCCGGAGACGCATAATACGGATGGGGCTGTGTCAAAATGAATGTTTTGATGCAGCCCCTTAAGGTGTGTAAGAATAAGCAAAATGCAAGGCATTGAGAATGAGGGCGACAGGAGTTTACTGGAGTAAATGACTTAGGTTTTCTGTATAATCAATCAGTCTGTCATTGCATCATGCCTGCGATTCCACGGTTCGACTTGCGGTCTATGAAGGCCGCCAGCCTGGCCGGTGCTTCGTAGAGCCGGGTGAAACGGCCTTCGCCGATACATTTCAGCGTGTCCAGGAATCCTGCATCGAGGGCGTTCTCGTCCAGAACCGTATCTATGGTGAGATAGCCTACTCCGAGCGATGTGATGTTCTGGAAGAAATGCGTGCCCTGGCTCGGTTCTATGCGGAATCCAGGTATGGCGCATTCCACGATGAGCCTGGCTTCGGAAATGTCGCTCCAGAGGACAGGTATTCCCAGCCACGGGTCTGATGAGCCCCAGCGTCCAGGTCCGACAAGCATGTATGTCCTTCCGTTTGCCTTCATTTCCTTGTTTATCCGGGAAATTTCGGCGGCGATGTCCTTGGTCCTGGCGCTGTCGAACAGTCCTGGATCCACATAAAGGACATATCCGAATCCGGAAATCTCCCCCGAACCGAGAGCATTTGACGATCTGACGAAGACCTTGCCCATCTGTTCTTCCGCCGCCTCTATGGAAATGTCGTGGTCTTCGGCATAATCAACCACAGGCCGTACCTGCAGGAGCTTTATCACACATTCCTGTGAGGGGCTTTCAGGTATGACATCCATGGCGAACTCCATTTCCACTTCGCACATCATTTCGTCCCTGCATATCTTCAGCAGGTCGGAAAGGACCTGAGCCAGAGGGTATCTGCCGTACTTCAGTATATAATCGAAGGTGATTATACGCGGGCCGGAGGCATTGATGCCCGGCACCATGCGGTTGTCCGCAGTGCTGAATGTCGAGGCCACCAGTTCGGGATGGTCGTATTCCTTCAGCGCCTCCGATACCGGCAGCTTGACGAGGTTCACGGAATCGTCCCGGGACAGAAGGAAGGCGCCCGGTCTGAGATCCAGGGCGTACATGGTCTTTTGGGTGTCGTTCAGCGCTATCTTCATGTCCGAGAGCTGGAGTATCTTTTTAGGATAGCGCGGGATGAAGCGGAGCGTATTGCCTCCGTCCACTACGGTCTTTCCGAGTCCGAATGCCAGATTCACCACGCCGTCTTCCGGCCTTTCCTTTCCTATGGGATAGAAATTGACGGAACGGGCCACTCCCGACATCATCGGGTAGTACAGTCCGTCATGTTCACTTCCACAGATACTTTGGATAACCACGGCCATCTTC
>DVIP01000001.1 GCA_018711225.1 Candidatus Cryptobacteroides intestinipullorum
GCCTTGCTCAACTCGGGATTTTATGTATCTTTGCAGTCCCAAACGAATATGGTGCCCATAGTTCAGTTGGTTAGAGCGTCAGATTGTGGTTCTGAATGTCGTCGGTTCGAATCCGACTGGGCACCCTCCCGAAAGTCCCTGAAATCCTTGAATTTCAGGGACTTTTTCTTTTCGATTCGGATCTTCGATATGCGGTAATTCGATGTAATTTTTGAATTTAATACATCGAATTCACGTTATTTAATCGTTTTGTACAGGCCAGCGTCAGATAATACGGCGCAAGAATAAACTTATCAACCATCGTGCATCAGATTTTGGATGCAAAAATAGTGATAAATTCTTCTGGCATTTAGACAAATGAATTATTTGTGTAATTTTGCATTTGTACTTCAAATTTGCACATTTTTATGGAGGCCGTATATATCAACAGGGAATTGTCCAGTGTCATCAAGGAAGCAGCACGCTATTTTTCGGTCATTACGATTACAGGTCCCAGGCAGTCAGGAAAAACTACTTTAATCCGGAATGAGTTCAGACAGCTGCCGTACTATTCATTGGAGAATCTAGACGTGAGAAGTTATGCCGAGACTGATCCGGTAGCCTTTCTGAACCAGCATCCGGAGGGGATGATACTGGACGAAGTGCATAATGCGCCCAACCTGCTGTCGTATATCCAGGGGATAGTTGACGAATATCCGGAGCGGAGGTTTATCCTTTCAGGCAGTTCGCAGTTTGCCATGTTGAAAAGAGTTACACAGTCACTGGCTGGCCGTACCGCCGTTTTCGAACTGCTGCCGCTGTCTTATTCTGAAGTCCGAGGGCATGTGGAAGGCAAGTCTTTGGATGACCTGCTGTTTGAAGGATTCTATCCGGCAATTTATGCCGGGCGTAATGTGCCCGGCTTCCTCTATCAGTCCTACATAAAGACCTACCTTGATAAGGATGTGCGTGATTTACTGCAGATCAAGGATATGATGCTGTTTCATACATTCATCAGACTATGTGCCGGACGCATCGGTTCGCTGTTCAATGTTTCGGAACTGGCAAATGAAATCGGGGTCAGTTCCCACACTATCACATCATGGCTGTCCGTGTTGCAGGCATCCTATATCGTGACATTGCTGCCGCCATATTTCGAGAACTCGCGCAAGCGGCTTACCAAGACCCCGAAACTGTATTTTACAGATACAGGACTTGCCTGTCATTTGCTCGGTGTTGAGTCCGTCCAGCAGCTCGCGAGGGACAAGATGCGTGGCGCACTGTTCGAGAACTTCATCGTCATGGAAGCAATGAAACGGAGGTACAATCTGGGCAAGGACAGCAACCTCTATTTTTACCGGGATTCCCACCAGAACGAAATAGACCTTATATTAAGGAGCGCTTCCGGACTGTACTGTATAGAGATAAAATCCGCCATGACCTATCATGCGGATTTTGAAAAGGCCCTGAAACAGATAGACAGATGGACCAACGGACCAATATCCGGCAAGGCTGTCATTTATGCGGGATTGTTTGAAAACACTGCAGGTGAAATAAAGTTGCTGAACTACAAGCACCTGCATGATATTCTGGAATAATCTGATTCATTTCAGCGGCTGCAAGTGCCTGAAACATTTCTACACGGGGTATGTCCTGCCGCAACCAGCGGATCCACCTGCACAGGGTGTTCAGGGGACTGGCGCAGAGGGGGCAGTGCTCGATGGGGTGGTTCTACGGCTTCAAGCTTTACAGCAGTGGGACAAGGTATCTGGATACGAGCCATCCTCCGCCGAGAAGCCATGCGAAGAGCAGTGCTGCCAGAAGGAACGGCTTGGCCCCTGCCTGTCTGAATTTGGCGAAATCCGTCTCTGCACCCAGGGCTGTCATGGCCATTGTCAGCAGGAAAGTGTCGAATCCGTTGATTCCGTCCACGACTTTTTCCGGCAGAAGTCCGAATGAATTGAACCCTATTACGAGGATGAATCCGAAGGCGAACCACGGGATAGTGATTCTCCGTTTCCCTCCCGAATGTGCGAGACGGTTTCTCTTTTCGGAAACAAGTGCCATTATGAGAAGTACCGGAGCCAGCAATATCACCCGGATCATTTTCACGATGATGGCGGTATCGGATATTTCCCTGCCCATGGCATTGCCTGCCCCTACGACATGCGCCACTTCGTGCAGTGTTGAGCCGGTGTAGACACCCATTTCCCTGGCATCAAGTCCGGATATGCCGGTATTGTATATGACAGGGTAGAGGAACATGGCTATTGTCCCGAAGATTACTACAGTGGAGACTGCGACGGCTGTCTTGTACGGCTGTGGTCTGATCACGGATTCTGCTCCAAGTACGGCTGCGGCACCGCATATGGCGCTTCCGGTCGCAGTGAGCAGCGACAGGTCCTTGTCCATTTTCAGCAGTTTCCCGAGCCCGGTTCCGAGGAATATGGTTACAGTCACCATTATCAGATCCGCCACAATCGCCGCGGTCCCTATTTCCATCACGCTCTGGAATGTAAGCCTGAAACCGTACAGGATTATGCCGAGTCTCAGGATTTGTCGGGTGCAGAACTTGATTCCCGGCACCCATGTTTCCGGCAGATTGTTTCTGAGGGAGTTGGCGTATATCATACCCAGGATGATGCCCACGATAAGCGGACTGAAAGACAGTCTTTTGACAAATTCTATTTCTGCTATGTAGAAGGCCGCACATGAGAACAGTGCTATCAGCAATATCCCGTGCAGCATGCTTTTTCTCGCTTCTGTCGCCATAATGTATTGTGTCTGGGCCGCAAAGGTATGAAAATTTCCGGAAGTGGCGAAACCGGTTGCTGTTCGTTGTGATTCGGATACTTTTCGGATGACGTAGGGCAATAAAAAAAACCGGAAACAGAATCCTGTCTCCGGTTTTCCGGTCGGGATGAGGCGACTCGAACGCCCGACCCCTACGTCCCGAACGTAGTGCGCTACCAACTGCGCTACATCCCGTTTATCTCGTTTCTTTCGGGCGTTTTCTGTGTTCACCATCGCTCATCGTCGGTCATTTACGGAAGTAAACTCCCGTCCTCTTCGCTCGGCTGCCTTGAACCCGCCTCGAAATAAACTTCGAATATCCAGTCTTGTCAATTTTTTCTTTATGAAAAAGAAGCTGCCGCACGACAACTTCTTTTTCCAGCTATTGAAAACCTTTAAAGGTTACTTGAAAACTTATGAAAGTTTGTTGATGTAAACCGCAATACCGCTCTTGAGGTTGGCTGCCTTGTTCTTGTGTATCACACCTATCTTTGCAAGTTTGTCAATCATTGAATAGACCTTAGGTGCGTTAGCTTCTGCTGCAGCTTTGTCTGTAGTGTTTCTCAGGGCGCGTATGGCGTTCCTCGTAGTCTTTGCATAATACCTGTTATGCAATCTGCGTCTTTCGTTCTGACGATTACGCTTATCTGCTGATGCGTGATTTGCCATTGTTTTTATTTTTTATATTTTCGTAGTGGGTAGGGGAATCGAACCCCTATTGCAAGAATGAAAATCTTGAGTACTAACCGTTATACGAACCCACCGTTTCTCGTTTCTTTCGGGCGTTTTCTGTGTTCGCCATCGCTCATCGTCGGTCATTTACGGAAGTAAACTCCCGTCCTCTTCGCTCGGCTGCCTTGAACCCGCCTCGAAACAAACTTCGAATATCCTTTAAAAGAACTTCCCGTTTTTTCATCGGGAGTGCAAAGGTATGTAATATTTTCTTTAGTGCAAAATATTTTTACTTTTTTCTCGCAGAATTATTCCATTCGAAAGAATACAATATGGATTCCACCTCCCTGAGATAATTCCTCTTGTCATACTTCGGAGCATAGACAAATGCCTCAAGCACTATTATTTCCTTCCCGTCCTGGCTGTAGAAAGCATGTGAAACGAACGGACCTCCCATATAGTCGTTGTACACTTCCCAGAAACCTCGCATTTCGGCGAAACTGCGTCCCTTGTACTTCATGTATTCTACGGAAGGCATGGTTATGTTGCTTGTAGTCATGTAAGTGTTCTCGAACATGCCGGGAACGTTGTTCTTAAGGAACTCGTTCCTCTTTGCGACCAGATTCTCCGCGGAGAAGTCATCCTTTCCCTCAGCAGGGTACTTGTAGATGAAAATGTCCTGAAGAATCTGCGTGTCGTAGGCTATCCACATGAAATCCCCGGTCTGTTTTTTCAGCTTGTAGCCGGCGGGGAAATACGGTGACCCGCCGATGAACTGGTTTACGACAGGCCTCAGGGACGTTTCCTCATAAAGTTTGGAATTGGCTATTATACGGTCGCGCTCCGCCTGCTCCAGCATGGACTGTATTGTCTTTCCCTGTTCTTCGATCAGAGAGAGGGCCGTGTCACTGTCCTTGGCGATCACGCTGATGACGCACTGCGGGCTGGCCCATACGTCAGTCCTGTATTCCACCCTGGAAGAATCCGTCTTGTGGTCCACATCCACCAGCAGCAGATTCCTGTGTATCTGGAAAATATTGGTAAAATTCGAAGGCGCGATATTAACCAGAGTATAAAGCGGCTCCTTTTGCGGAAGGAAAGGGCAGTCGCTTGCCAGAAGTGTCCTTATTCCGTCGCCTACTTCGCCTTCCCATTCTCCCTGGTTTATCACCACTATCACTTCACCGGCCTTTCCGCTCACATTGGGCAGGAGCTTTTTCCCGCTGCCGCCGCATGAAACTGCCAGAGCCGCCAGAACGGCAAGGACAGCCAATATCGAAAATCTTTTCATACAGACAATAATTTTATTCAAGACAATGTCGCAATATACTAAAAATTCCGTCAGACTCATCTGACAAGTCTTCCAATATCATTCCCGAAAGCCAATATCATGAGTCCGAGCAGCAGCGCCATGCCTATCATCTGCGCCACGGTCAGGAATTTGTCGCTCGGTTTCTTTCCTGTAATCATTTCATACAGCGTGAAGACAATGTGCCCTCCGTCCAGTGCAGGTATAGGTATGAGATTCATCACGCCGAGCATTATCGAAAGCAATGCAAGGATGTTCAGGAACCTGTACCAGTCCCATGCGCCGGGGAAAATCTGACCCATGGCTATGAAGCTGCCCACGGACTTGTAGGCTTCCGTACTAGGAGTGAAGACCAGCTTGAGGTCCTGGATGTAGCCTCCTATGGATGAGAATGTGTGCCTGATGCCGGCAGGTATGGCTGTCAGCAGATTGTATGACTTGGTCTTGACTCCCGGAATCGACGCATATATGCCCAGGAGTCCGTTTGTGTCCACCTGTACCGGCACCTGCAGTGTGTCCAGCCCGCGGACTACCGTCAGTTCCGTATTCTTTCCCCCGTAGTCGGCCAGAAGATGTCTTGAATCCTGGAGAAATTCGATCGGATGCCCGTCTATCGCCGTGATGCGGTCGCCTTTCATCAGTCCGACAGCATGGTTCGGAGATGATGCCGGTATCGTATCCACGACGAACGGTATGGCGAGGTCGAACATTCCCGGAGAATTGAGCACGTCCCCTATCATTTTCTGGTCGATGTATATGTTGACCGTATCCCCGTCACGGAGTACGGTGGCTTTCTCGGCAGTCTTGCGTGCCATGTCGGCCTGAAGCATTTCGAAACGCTCCGGAGTGTATTCGTCAAACTTGAGGATTCTGTCGCCGTTCCTGAAGCCCATTTCGTATGCCAGTTCGTTCACGTAGATGCTGTTATCCTCGTTGCTGATATATGTCTCGCCCCATCCTGCCATAATGCCTATATATACTATAATGGCGAAGATGAAATTGAAAAGGACTCCGCCGGACATGACCAGCAGTCTCTGCCATGCCGGCTTGCTGCGAAATTCCCATGGCTTCGGTTCGCTTTTCAGGGCTTCCGTGTCCAGGGATTCGTCCACCATTCCGGAAATCTTGCAATATCCACCTAGCGGCAGCCAGCCTATGCCGTATTCCGTATCGGAGTTTTTCGGCTTGAAACGGAACAGCGCGAAACCGGCATCGAAGAACAGGTAGAATTTCTCCACCCTGATCCTGAATATCTTCGCGAAAACGAAATGACCCAATTCGTGTATGAGAATAAGTACCGAGAGTGCAAGTATCACTTGCAGAACCTTCATCAAAATTACCATTTTATCTGAGATGTCTGTTAAGGTTGAGTCTTGCCTTGTCCAAGGCTTCCCTGTTTGTCATGAAAATAGTTTCAAGGTCCGGCTCGCCAACAAAATCCACGCCAGCCATTGTTTCCTCTATGATGCCGCTGATGTCGTAGAAGCCTATCCTGTTTTCGAGGAATGCGTTGACAGCCACTTCGTTGGCCGCATTCATGATGCACGGCATGTTGCCGCCCGCCGATATGGCCTCGAAGGCCAGCCCCAGTGCCGGGAATCTGTCGGTGTCCGGCGCCTGGAATGTCAGTTCTCCGAGTTCGGCGAAATCCAGTTTTCTGTTGTCAAGCGACAGTCTTTCCGGGTATGAAAGCGCATATTGTATCGGCTCCCTCATGTCCGGGTACCCAAGCTGGGCGATTACTGCGCCGTCTTCGAACTCCACCATGGAATGTATGACCGACTGCGGATGCACGACGACCTTTATCATGTCCGGGTCCGTATCGAAAAGCCATCTGGCCTCTATGACTTCAAGCCCCTTGTTCATCATGGTCGCGGAGTCTATTGTGACCTTCTGTCCCATGTTCCATCGCGGATGGTTCAGGGCTTCGGCCGGGGTGACTTTGCATATCTTCTCCTTGTCCCATGTCCTGAACGGCCCTCCGGAGGCTGTAAGGTGTATCCTGGATATCTTCGCCCCGTGCGAGCCCTGGAGGCACTGGAATATGGCGGAGTGTTCCGAATCCAC
Source organism: Candidatus Cryptobacteroides intestinipullorum (assembly GCA_018711225.1). Taxonomy (GTDB): domain Bacteria; phylum Bacteroidota; class Bacteroidia; order Bacteroidales; family UBA932; genus Cryptobacteroides; species Cryptobacteroides intestinipullorum. The sequence continues at coordinate 6,821 of DVIP01000001.1, forward strand.
CGGAAGTATGGGCGCGCCGTGTTTCCTGGACAGACTGCTTACTATGGCACCGGCAGCCACAAGGGTTTCCTTGTTTGCAAGGGCTATGGCCTTTCCTGCCTTTATTGCGGCTACCGTGGATTCAAGTCCGCTGAAACCGACCATTGCCGTAAGAACCATGTCTATTCCGTCTCCTGTGACGAGGTCGCATACCGATTTCATGCCGGCGAACACCTTTATGAAATGCGGCTGCAGGGCTTCAGCCACTTCTTCATATTTCGACTCGTTGCAGATGACTACATTATTGGCCCCGAATTCGAGAGCCTGACTGACAAGCAGTGCGCTGTTGTTGTTGGCAGTGAGAAGTTCCACGTCGAAAAGGTCCCGGTGCTGGCGCACTACATCCAGAGCCTGCCTGCCTATGGAACCAGTAGAACCGAGTATTGCTATCCTTCTCTTTTCCATCCGGTCAGAAATTGATGTATTTGGTAGGATCCACGGCTTCTCCCCTGTACCACAGCTCGAAATGCAGGTGTTCTCCTGTGGTAAGAGTGCCTGTATTGCCGACGATGGCTATCGGCTCTCCTGCAGTCACCTTGTCGCCTACTTTTCTGAGCAGTTTCTGATTATGTTTGTATATGGAGATAATGTCGTTTACGTGCTGTATCTGGATGGTGTATCCCGAATCGTCGTTCCATCCGGAAGCTATGACAGTCCCGTCGAGCACCGCATATACCATGGAATTGGCCGGTGCCGTGATGTCAATGAAAGGATGTATGGACGGATCGTATCCCTGGGAAATGACTCCCTTGAGGGGACAGAAAAAATGCATTCCTTCTATGTGCAGGTTCCTGCCTTCGGCCAGTGACAGCTGGAACTGCTCTTCTTTCGTGACGTTCATCCTGAGTATGGAGTCCTGTTCGCGGATTTTCTTTTCCGAGAGTGTCTTCTTGTCCTGTCCGGCCATCTGCATGATAAGGCTGTCTATCCTGAGCGGTTCCTGCCCCGACAGTATTCTCTTCATGTTTTCGGAATAAAGTTCCCAGCGGGAAACAAGCATTTCCAGGGAGTCTATCTTGATGGCGTTCTGTATGGCGGCCCTTTTCGCCCTGGCGTCAGGGTAGCCCGGGATAAGTGTCCTGACCGGAGTATATGCCGTGATGATAAAGAACAGCAGACAGACCAGTACTATTGCGGAGACTGATGCTGTCAGGAATCTGGTCCGGCTGAATCTGGTGACGAATATGGGTTTGTGGGTCTCGTCATCTACCAGCGAAAGTCTGAAATTCTTTATTTTCTTAACCTTTTTTTGCATATATTTGTCCGTTGCACACTTTATACTGTAGCGGTATGGACAGAATCATAGGAATAGATTACGGCAGGAAACGTACAGGAGTCGCGGTGAGCGACCCTCTTGGCATTTTTGCGTCCGCACTTGATACAGTACAGTCTGCAAAGATAATAGATTATCTTAAAAAATATGCCGAAAAAGAAAATGTCGTGAAATTCGTGGTCGGCTATCCTGTGAATATGGACAACACCCCGTCGGAGGCTGCCAGAGATGTGGATGCCTTTCTTTCCCTGCTGAAGAAGAACTTTCCCGGCGTACCGGTGGAAACTGAAGACGAGAGATTCACATCGGTGCTGGCCCACAGGGCGATGATAGACGGAGGGATGAAGCAGAAGGACAGAAGGGACAAGGCTTCTGTAGACAGGATAAGCGCCGCCATCATACTCCAGAGCTATATGGACAGAAATTCGGCAGGGACTGTCCCGGACCTTGCCCCGACGGATATACCTGACACTCTCATGTCGAAGTCCGGGAGGAAGGGACGGAGAAAATAGCCGTGGCATTGATATTGCCGGCCGGGGGCGGCATGACGATTTGCAGTTTGTCTAAAACGGAAAATATATAATTGACAGAAAGAAATGAAATTGCCTATATTCCTTTACGGTTCGAAAATCCTGCGCGAAAACGCAGCGGATGCGGACCTGATGAAGAAAGACGAGATTACGGCCCTGGTGGCTGACATGGAAGAGACTCTGGCTGCGGCTGACGGCTGCGGTCTGGCTGCGCCTCAGGTGGGCGTGCCGTCCAGGATCCTGATAGTAGACGGCAGGGGCTTGGAGGATGTATATCCATATCTGAAAGATTTCAAAAGGGTCATGATAAACCCCGAACTGCTCGAAGAAAGCCGGGAGACCTGCGACTACTCCGAAGGCTGTCTCAGCGTTCCCGGCATTTATGCCGAGGTCCGCAGGCCGGAACGGATCAAGGTCAGATATGTCAATGAGAAATTCGAGACTGTGACAGAAGAATTTGACAAGTTTGCCTGCAGGATGGTGCAGCACGAGATGGATCATTTGGACGGCAAGATGTTCGTGGACAGGGTCGCTCCGATCAGGAGAAAGATGATTTCCAAGAAATTGGGCAACATATCGCGCGGAAAGGTTTCCGCCCATTACAAGACCAGACTCGGCGAGTGACTTTCACCGGCTGCCGGTCCCTTTTAACGGGAATGCCTTTATAATATAAAGTGAGTCCGATGAAAAGAACCTGGAGAAATTCGGAAAACTACCGGGGTGACACGTAAAGGGGCGGGATTTTGAAGGAATCGTAATGTCAGTCCGACGAAATCTCCGGTATTGAGTATAATAATTCGTCGAACTGAAGTTAATATAAGCCAATAAAACAAGAAAAGTTATGGGAGCGTTTCATGCATACGACATCAGAGGAATCTACAATGTGGATTTTGACAAGAATATTGTTTATAAGGTGGGATATTTCCTCCCCGGATTGCTGGGAGCCGGCAAGGTGCTGGTAGGAAGGGATTGCAGGGTGTCTTCTCCTGAAATACACGAATATCTGGTAAAAGGTATCACTGATGCCGGCGCTGACGTTTTCGATCTGGGGCTCAGCACTACGCCCATGGTATATTTCGGGACTGCCAACTATGGATTCAAGGCTTCGGTACAGATAACGGCCTCTCATAATCCTGCTGATTACAACGGCCTCAAGGTCTCGATGGAAAATGCACTTCCGGTAGGACTGGACAACGGGCTGGGACAGATACAGAAATGGATAGAGGAAGGTCGGCCGTGCATTCCTGCAGCGAAAAAAGGCACCGTCCATGAGATGGACATACGGAAAGACTACCTGGATTTCCTTCTCAAATTCAAGGGCGACTACGACGGGCTCCGCATTGCATTCGACCTGTCCAACGGGATGTCCGTGCTTTTTGCCAGGGATATTTTCGGAGATGCGCCGGAATATGTTTTCGACGAGATGGACGGACGTTTCCCGAATCACGAGCCGAATCCTCTCGTTCCCAGGAATGTGGAGGCCCTTCAGGCTTTGGTCGGGAAAACCGGGGCGGATATAGGTGTCATTTATGACGGTGATGCTGACAGGGTGATGTTTACGGATGAAAAGGGACAGTTCATTTCTCCTGATCTGATGATTGCCGTGCTGGGACATTGGTTCCTGGAGAAGAAAGGGGAGAAAGGCATTGTCCTGCAGGATATCAGAAGTTCAAAGGCTGTGGGTGAGTACCTGGTGCCGATGGGGGCGGAGATGAGGACATGGAAGGTGGGACGTGCATTTGCCGCCCGCAAGCTGAGAGAACTGGACGGTGTTTATGGCGGGGAACTGGCCGGACACTATTATTTCAGGGATTTCTTCTATTCTGACAGCGGTCTGCTCGCTTCCATCCTGATATTGAACGTAGTGGCTGACATGAAACGAAAAGGTGTGACAGTCAGTGAGCTGATTTCACGCATTGCCTCATACAGAAATTCCGGCGAAATCAATTTCAGGGTAGACGACAAGCAGGGGGCAATGGACGCTGTCAGGGACTTTTTCACCGCATCGGAAAAGCCGGAGGCAATGATGGATTTCGACGGCTATCGTGTGGAATTTCCTGAATGGTGGTTCAATATCCGCCCTTCGAACACCGAGCCTTATCTCCGCTTTATCTGCGAGGCTGTATCCGACGACCTTCTGAATGAAAAGGTGAAAGCCGTGGAGTCCCTGCTTTCCGAAAGATTCGGGGCAGTGAGGGAATGATTCCGCGAAAGTTTCATGCTTCCTTGCTTTTTACGGGTGAACCGCTGAACAGGTCACTCATTTTCATGGCATCGAGGGCGGAGTCTATATCCTTTATTTCTTCCCTGGACAGTATGATGTCTCCTGCTCCGATATTCTCCTTCAGTCGGCTCAGCCTGCTTGGCGTGCTTCTGTTCCGCCAGCCCGTCAAGCAGTCTGAACAGGTCCTTGTTCTGTCCGAAGCTTTCCTTGCGGAACTGCGGCATGTATGCCCGATAGTCTGCCACGGGGTCGAAACGGTCATTTCCCGTATAACATCTTGTAAGCAGGCCGTTTGCAAGCGGAGAGAATGCAACGAAGCCGATGCCCAGTTCTTCGAGCGCGGGAAAAATGGATTCGTTCCATCTGGCCATCATCGAATATCGGCTTTGTATCGCGGTCACAGGACAAACTTTATGCGCCGTGACCCCTTATATAATTTGAAATCAATGGGTTATGAGGAAAGGAAAAACGGACAAACCGCCGTTTCCGATGATTTGTCCGTTTTGGCTCCTGAACCAGGACTTGAACCTGGGACCCTCTGATTAACAGTCAGATGCTCTAACCAACTGAGCTATTCAGGAATTTGTTTTGTCTTCGCGAATGAGGCTTGTTTCTCATTCGGGATTGCAAAGGTACTACAATTTTTCATTGATGCAAATTTTTTTAATACTTTTCTTTTATTTTTTCAACTTTTGTCTTGCAGTCGGGTGTTTTTCTGCCTGAACTCTGAAAGACAGGTTTCTGAGATATGCAGACAAAGTCCTCATATTACTGTAGTGTTTGGGTAGAGCAAATTTATTTGCTCTGCTCTCGGCTTCTGCGTATATTTGCCTGACGGCATTTATACAGTAGCGCCTCGGCAAAGCAAACGGAGCTTGCTCTGCTCTCGGCTTCTGCGTATATTTGCGAAAAGTTTTCTATTTACGGATTATTTTGTTTTCGGGTGTTGTTCCGATGAAAATGTATAGCAGAGAGTATGGATATTGATCTTTTGTCAAGAATGGTGAAGGAACTGATCCTTGAACAGGACAAGGTGGTTTTGCCCGGTCTTGGAACATTTGTGGCTGAAGTGGTGCCGGCATCTTTTTCAGACAATGGCTATACGATAAATCCGCCTTACAGGAAACTGTATTTCCGATCCAGACTTGAGGACGATTCATCTCTGGTGAAACTTTATTCGTCCTCAAACAATATAGGTGAGGATCTGGCCGAAAATATCATTACGGATTTCCTGCAGGAACTCAAGCAGGTGCTCAAGGAGAAGAAACTGGTGGTATTCCCCGGTCTGGGACGTCTGAGGGCGACTAAGGAGAATAATTTCTTTTTCGTGCCGGACGAGGATCTGGATATATACCCGGAAGGTTTCGGGCTGCAGCCCATTTCGATGAAAACGCATGTGGAGACCAGGGAGGAAGTGGCGCAGGCGATGGAGAATCTCAAATCCATTATTGATTCGCCTGCAGTTTCTGCATCTGCCTCCATATCAGCCGTATCTGAAAATAACCCCGTACCTGCAGAAGAAATGGAAGACCTCCTGCCGGAGTCTGGTGAGACGGAAGTACATGACAATGCCGTACCTGCGGAAGAAACGGAAGACGTCCTGACGGAGTCTGGTGAGACGGAGGTGCATGACAATGCCGAACCTGAGGAAGAACCGGAAGATGTTCTGACGGAGTCTGGTGAGACGGAGGCGCATGACAATGCCGTGCCTGAGGACGAAGCGGAAGATGTTCTGCCAGAATCTGAAGAACCGGAAGTACAGGAAAATTCACCGGCTGAACAGGATGAGCCGGTACAGGAAAATACGGCAGAGACGGAGTCCGGAACCGACATTGCGGCGCCGGATGAAACTGACGGGCCGGTTGAAGGTCCGGAAGAAAGACAGGAAGAAAGACCGGAAGAACCGTCCGTGAAACAGACGCCGGACAGCAGCATGGAAACACGGCCGGACCCGGAAACGGCCGGACATGGAAAGTCAGTCGCCCGCAGCCTGAAAATAGTGGCACTGGCTGTACTCGTCATTGCAGCCCTGCTTATAGTTTTTGCCGTACTGGCCCAGATATTTCCGGGAATCTTCGACAGTATCCTCTATAACAGGGAACAGCGGCAGATACTTGATTCAATTTGTTTCTTCACAATATAAATATTACTTTTGCGCGCGGAAAACTGATGATATGAACAATTTTTTCCTTCAGAAATTCAATATCCCGTGCTATGATACCGATATGGCCCAGAAGCTGAAACCGGTCGCATTCATGAATTATGCTCAGGAAATGGCCAACGGACATGCTTCTGTCCTGGGTTTCGGGTATGATGACATGATCAGGACGAGGACAGCCTGGGTGCTTTCCCGCATGCACATAAAGTTCCTGCGTCATCCTGAATGGAGGGAAACGGTGAATCTCAGGACGTGGCACAAGGGGCCGGAGGGACTTTTCTATCTGAGGGATTTCAAGATGACTGACGGAAATGACGGGAACGTGCTGGTACTTGCCACTACCTCATGGCTTGTAGTGAATATTGACACGAGGCGTCTTGTACGTGAAGCCATTCTGGATGAAGGCAGTGTGTGCAAAGAAGATGCGATATCCCCGTCATGCGGCAAAATACGCATTCCGGACAATTGTCCTGCGGAATTTGCGGCTGTCCACAAAGTGTCCTATTCGGATGTCGACATGAACGGCCATGCGAACAACGCCATGTATATACAGTGGTCCATGGATGTCATAGACGGAAGCGTGACGTTGAAGAAGCCTCTCAAGGAACTGAAAGTCAATTTTAACCATGAGATATTGGCAGGGGAGTCCGTCTCCCTGTATCTGGTTTCCGTTCCGGGAGAGGACATATATTATGTTGAAGGAAGAAAACAGGAAGACGGAAAAGACGGGACGGTGTCGTTCTGCGTGGAAATGGTTTTCTGAGACAGACAGATTTATTTGTAGATTTTATATATGAGAGAATTGTTTTTCGGTCAAGGAACAGGGCATTCCATAATGCTGCTGGCTTTGGTTATCGCCATTGGCCTTCTCTTGGGCAAGATAAAGGTCAAAGGGGTGTCGCTGGGTTCGACGTGGATTCTTTTCGTCGGGATATTGCTCAGCCATTTCGGTTTCAGGGCGGATGCGTCACTGCTGCATTTCCTGAAGGAGTTCGGACTTATTCTGTTCGTGTTCTCTATCGGTCTGCAGGTCGGTCCGGGCTTTTTCCATTCGTTCAAGAGCGGCGGGCTCAAACTCAACATGCTGGCTGTCGCGCTTGTCCTTACAGGCGTAATAACCACTTACTTGATACATGTCATCACCGGTGAAAATCTCATCACCCTTACAGGTGTCATGTCCGGTGCCGTGACTAATACTCCTGGCCTTGGTGCCGCCCAGCAGACGTATCTGGATGCCACCTCAGGATCGTTCGTTCACGAAATCAATTCTTCAGAGATAGCTTCTTCCCTTGCATCAGGCTATGCAGTGGCTTATCCGATAGGTGTCCTGGGCGTAATCATGGTGCTCATGCTTACCAAGACGCTTTTCAGAATAGATCTCAAGAAGGAAGCCGATGACCTGGAAAGCCAGGAAGTGGGAATGGATTCCCCGCAGCGCGTGGCACTGTCCGTGAAGAATCCGGCCGTCTTCGGCAAAACCATTCTGGAAGTGAGCAAGGCAATAGAGAACAAGTTCATCATCTCCAGAGTCTACCGTGACGGCAAAGTCATAGTGCCGGTGGCATCCACGGTCCTGAACAGCGGTGACGACCTTCTTGTAGTCACGGCCCTGAGTTCCGTAGATGCCGTGACAGTCCTTTTCGGAGAGCAGATAAACATGCCGAAGGAAGCATGGGACAAGATCGACGCTTCCATGTCCGTAAGGAAAGTCACCATCACCAGGACTTCCATGACAGGCAAGAAACTGAAGGAACTCAAGATAAGGACCAATTACGGAGTCAGCATCACCCGTGTCTCCCGCGGGGGAATCGACCTCGTGGCCAATCCTGACCTTATAGTCCAGATGGGCGATACTCTTCTGGTGGTGGGACACGATTCCGACATAAACCGGGTAGCCAAGTTCGTGGGAAATTCCAGAACCGGACTCTATCATCCGAATCTCATTCCGATATTCTTCGGAATAGCCTTCGGTGTCCTTTTCGGTTCCATTCCTATCATGATACCGGGAATACCGCAGGCCATCAAGTTCGGACTTGCCGGAGGCCCGCTTATCATCGCCATACTGCTCGGATATTTCGGCCCGATGCTCAAGATAACGACATATACCACCATGAGTGCGAACCTGATGCTCAGGGAAATCGGCATCTCCATTTTCCTGGCCGCTGTCGGACTCGGTGCAGGTGAGACATTCGTCAGCTCCATTGTCAACGGAGGTTACTGGTGGATTCTTTACGGAGCGCTTATCACCCTGATTCCTACGGCCCTCATAGCCATTCTCGGAAGGCTCCTGTTCAAGCTGAATTTCTACCAGATTTGCGGACTCGTATCGGGAGGATGTACGAATCCTCCGGTCCTCGCCTTTGCGCAGAATGCGTACGGGACGGATTATACGTCAGTAAGCTATGCCACTGTATATCCTCTGTCCATGTTCATGAGGGTGCTGGTGGCCCAGATCCTCATATTGATAGCTGTAGCTTAAGGCCATGCAGGAAGTAAAGATGACACAGGAATATATGACGGAGATAGCGGACTTTATAGCTCGCTATCTTTCTTATATGCTCGGTGCCGGCGTGCATACGTCCAGAGTGGTGAGGAACAGCAAACGGCTGGGTTCCGCCCTCGGTGTGGACGTGAGTATCCATACCTCCCAGAAAACGGCGATGCTGACGGTGAGTGACAGCGAAGGCAAACTTCATGACACCAAGGTAATAGACATTCCGGCGTTTCCGATAAGCTTCGAATGGAATGCGGACCTGAGCGCACTCAGCTGGGCGGCACATGACGAGAACATGTCCCTGGAAGCGATAAGGCACAAGTTCGACGAGCTTGTTTCCAAACCGAAAATGAGTCCGGTGTTCGTGCTTTTCATGGCATCCCTCGCGAACGCGTCGTTCTGCCGTCTTTTCGGAGGCGACATCTGGGCCATGCTTATCACCTTCACCGCCACTATGGTGGGTTTTTTCACCAGACAGCATCTCACGAGAAAGAAGGTGAACCATTACATTGTATTCATACTCTCTGCTTTCGTGGCTTCCCTGTGCGCATCCACCGCCCTGGCCCTGGGTATCGGTACGGCTGAAATTGCACTGGCCACAAGCGTTCTCTATCTGGTGCCCGGAGTCCCTCTTATAAACGGGCTGATAGATATTACTGACGGCCATATCCAGATAGGAATCAGCCGTCTTGTCAATGCGTTCATGCTCATAATCTGCATCGCGATAGGCATGTCCGTCACGCTGATGCTTGTAAAAGACAGTCTGCTATGATAGCTCTGGATATAATTTCCGACGGTTTGTTCGCCGCAGTGGCGGCAATGGGGTTCGGTGCCATTTCCGACCCTCCGCTGAGGGCTTTCCCGTATATCGCGATACTTGCGGCGCTGGGACATGCGGCCCGGTACTGCCTCATGAATTTCCTGGGGGTGGACATCGTTTCCGCCTCGCTTGTTGCGGCCTTTATCATAGGTTCCGGAAGCGTCTTCTTCGGCAGGAAGGTTTTCTGTCCTATGACGGTGCTCTATATACCTGCGCTGCTTCCCATGGTTCCAGGCACATACGCCTACAAGACCGTATTTGCCCTTATCATGTTTTTCCATGAGATATCAGCGCCTACCAAGGGCAGCGTATATCTTCAGGAGATGATTTACAACGGCGCCGTATCGTTCAGCGTACTTTTCATGCTGGCTGTCGGAGCGACCGTGCCTGTCTTCCTCCTGAGGGAGAAGGCAAACTCGATGACTCGCGGCTCCAGGTTCATATAATGTCCAGGTCCATGTCTCAAAATTCATTTTCATGTCATTGTCTATGGAAGAAATTTTCTGGGATTCGATAGCCTGCTACAATGAAGCCACATGGCTGTGGCAGATAGTCATTATGGTCACTGGAGCGCTGCTGGCGCTTGTCCTGTGGTTCAGACCGGCCACATGGGTGAAAATCACGACGAAGGTGTTCATGGTGTTCATTTCGCTGTGGATAGCATTCGTGTATTATATGGGGTACGCTTCCGGAAGGGATTATTCCAATGTGATGACCATATTCTGGTGCATGATAGCCGCCTCATGGATATATGACCTTGCCACACATTTCTCGTCTTTCCAGAAATCCGGGAAATACAGTATCTGGGGTATTGTGATGCTTTTACTTACGCTTGCATATCCTCTGGTTTCCCTGATGAGGGGGCTGGAATTCCCGCATATCACCACTCCCGTGATACCGAGCGCCGTGGCCCTGTATATGCTTGGAATGCTTATGACTTTCAACAGGAAGATAAATTTCTTCGCATTCCTGCTTATCCTCCACTGGTCTGTCATAGCGATGTCCAAGATCAGCATATTCAATATTCCGGAAGATTCGATTCTGGCAGCAGCCTGCATCCCTTCTCTGGTGATATTTTTCCGCAATGTCATCAAAGGAAGCGATGTGCTCAAGCCTTCATCCCGGACCGTCAGCCTTCTTGTCCTGGCAGTAGCCATGGTACTTGCCGGCTGCATGGCTTCTGTGGCTATCTGATATTCCGTAAACCTGTCTGCCATGATGGAAGAACTCATATATCCTGAAGATATTGCCCCGACAGTGCCTCCCGTCTCGGTCAGCAACCGCGATACCGATATCAGGGGAGCGGAGTGGTTTCCCGTGGTGGAGCCTTCGGGTCTGGTGACGGGGCGTGCGACCCGGCTTTACTGCCACAGCGGAGCCAAACCTCTGCACCCTGTGGTGCATCTGCACGTAATGGACCGGTTCGGCCGCCTGTATCTTCAGAAAAGGTCCGTGAAGAAGGATATCCAGCCGGGCAAGTGGGATACGGCGGTAGGCGGCCATGTGGACTATGGCGAAGGCATAATCGAGGCATTGTACCGCGAGGCTTCGGAAGAACTCGGATTCAGCGAGTTCAATCCGGTGCATATCGTTACCTACGTTTTCGAATCGGACGTGGAAAAGGAGCTGGTCAATGTTTTCGCTGCGGTAGGAAGTTTCAGCCTGTTTCCCGACAAGGATGAAGTGGAGGAAGGCCGCTACTGGGAACTGAAAGAAATAGAAGAAAACTTTGGAAAATCGGTCTTTACTCCTAACTTTGAACAGGAGTTCGCCAGAATAAGGAACGCGATTACGGCATTGCTGTGAACGGTTCCTGTCTGCCAAAAAATCGAAAACATTGAAAAAGTCATTCAAACCGGCCACCGGCGCAGTAGAGTATTACAATCCTTTCCTGACGGAAGGCCAGGTGCCTCCGTTCCGGTCATCTGCCTATCTGAAATCCATACGTCCCGAATCCGCATACATGGTCCTCGACCTGAGACCTGATCCTGAAGACCTGGAGTATTTTCCTGCAGGCCGTCTGGTCTCCATAGCCGAAGACACGGGGGCGGACATGCTGTATGCGGACTATTATGAAAAGGCGGCTCGTGAAGACGGGACCGTGGAAATACGGAAACATCCTCTTATAGACTGTCAGAAAGGGGCACTGAGAGATGATTTCGATTTCGGCCCGGTATTTTTCTTCCGGTCGTCGTCATTCAGGAAAGCGGTTGCCGCCATGCCCGATTCGTACAGGTACGGGGCTCTATACGCCCTCAGGCTTGCCATGAAGAGAATCGTGCATGTGAACGAGTATCTTTATACCGCTGCGGCTGCTGATCTCAGGAAATCGGGAGAAAGGCAATTCGACTACGTGGACCCGAAAAACAGGGAGGTCCAGCTGGAAATGGAAGGAATCTGTACCGGATATCTGAAGAAAAAGGGAGCCTTGCTTTCACCGGAGGACAGGAAACCGCTCCCGCAGTATGACCCGGAATCTTTCCCGGTGAAGGTTTCCGTAGTGATACCTGTCTATAACAGGCGGAACACCATTGCGGATGCGGTGATGAGCGCATTGTCCCAGAGATGCCCTTTCGGCTATAACGTGATAGTGGTCGACAACCATTCCACGGACGGGACATCAGAGTTCCTTGCAGCACTGGCGGAGAAAGAAGACGGGCTTGTCCATCTGATACCGGAAAGGACGGACCTGGGCATAGGCGGCTGCTGGAACTGTGCCATAGACAGCGAATATTGCGGCGAATTTGCCGTGCAGCTGGACAGTGACGACATATATTCGTCCGATGACGTGCTGGTGCGTATTGTGGATGAGTTCGGGAAACAGGAGTGCGCCATGCTGGTAGGATCTTATCTGATGACGGACTTCTCGCTCTCTCCGATACCTCCGGGAATAATAGACCATAAGGAGTGGACAGATTCGAATGGGATGAATAATGCGTTGAGGGTCAATGGTCTCGGTGCTCCCAGGGCTTTCAGGACGGCTCTTGTGAGGAACTGTCCTTTCCCTAATACCAGTTATGGCGAAGACTACGCCATGGGACTGCGGCTCGGCAGGGAATACAAGATAGGCAGGATTTATGATGTCCTGTATTATTGCCGCAGGTGGGAAGGCAATTCCGATGCGGCGCTCAGCATAGAAAAGGCCAATGCCAATAATTTCTACAAGGACAGGCTCAGAACCTGGGAACTCAAGGCCAGGATCAGGCTTGGCAGGGAAAGGAAAAAAGGGAGGCTGCAGTGAAGAATCCATCCGAATTCATAAACGACCAGCTGTCGCGGTGGCCTGAAGCCTGTGCCAATTTCCGTGCATTGAGGAATGTCCGGACCAGGAAAATCATGACCGGCGGTCTGGAAGTCTCCCTGCAGCATAATCCGGCCAGAATAGTGTCTTCCGCAGCGAAGGTGGATCCCGATTCGGTAAGGAAAAGGAAGTGTTTCCTGTGCGCGGAAAATCGTCCGGGGGAACAGATAAGCCTTGATTTCGAGGGCAGGAAAGGCAGAAAATACGATGTGCTGGTAAATCCGTACCCCATATTGAGGGACCATCTCGTGATAGCCATGAAAGAACATTGCCCTCAGTCTATATGGAGAAGGTACGTGGATATGCTGGACATGGCGAGGGCTTTCCGCCGGTTCATCGTTTTCTATAACGGCCCTGAATGCGGGGCTTCTGCTCCCGACCACCATCATTTCCAGGCTGCGGCGAGGGGGCAGCTTCCGCTGGAAAATGACATTGATGCCCTTCTGGAAAGACGGCGCGGCGGTGCGGCGGACGGGAATCTGGAATATCTCGTTTCAGGCCTGGATGCAGACCTTTTCCTCTACCGGAAGTTCCTGCCGGGGATATTCGTGATAAGGGGCGCCACATCCAAGTCTGTCGCCAAGATGTTCTACAGGCTGCTGGATTGTGCTGAATGGAATCCGGACCTGCAGCCTGAGCCCATGTGCAACGTGTTCGTATGGTATGAGTCAGGCGAATTTCGCTCCATAGTGGTATTCAGGTCCGCTCACAGGTCATCCCATTATTATTCGGACGGTGAGGACCATCTGACTGTGAGTCCCGGATGTGCAGACATGGCGGGATGCATAGTCATGCCTGTGGAAAAGGAATTTATGTCGGTGGATGAAGCCGTTGTCGGAAACCTCATGCGGGAGGTGGCTGTAGACCGGCAGACCGAGTCCCTGATATGCAGGCGGCTTGTGAGGACACAGCGTGATATTTCCGTGGGTATAATGTCTGCCGGTGAAATAGTCTTCGAAATCATTTCGGACGGAGCCGGGCCGCGCAAGGCAGTCTATCGTGAGGGGAAGATAGAGTATGACGGCTCTCTGTATGACGAATTGTTTTTCGAGGCCAGGACACTTTCCACCATGTTTGCCGAACCTTCATTCAAACTTTACGGCGTGACTATAGGCATCGGTTTCCATTGGGAGAGGAAGGAAGACCAGCAGTTTGCCGGGGCCTTGAGGATTATCGTTGACAGGAACAGGCTGACGGCAGTGAATGTGCTCGGCATGGAAGACTATCTGCTGAGTGTCATATCTTCGGAGATGAAGTCGTCGTCTCCGCTGGAATTTCTGAAAGCGCATGCGGTCATATCCAGATCATGGATTGCAAGCCAGATATGCCGCCGCGAGTCGGGAAAATACCGGAAAACCCTGCCTCGGGAAGTATGCAATGTACCGGCGCTCGTGTCATATCTGGACGCCGAGAGAAATTCCGCCGTTAGCCGGGATTCAGATGAAATCATAAAGTGGTACGGCCGGGAGGAACACAGGCTTTTCGATGTCTGTGCCGATGACCATTGCCAGAGATACCAGGGTCTGACAAGGGCTGTGGGGGATTCTGTCAGGAAGGCTGTGGACGCCACATGGGGCATGGTGCTGGCTTATGAAGGGGAAATATGCGACGCCCGTTTTTCAAAATGCTGCGGAGGCGTGATGGAGAAGTTCAGCTCGTGCTGGGAAGACATGGACCATGATTATCTGCAGGGGATTTCGGACAGCGTGCCGGAGAGTCGTATGGACCTGTCATCGGAAGAAGCCTTCCGGAACATGATGGCGGAAGACCGTCACGACACTTTCTGCGGAAGGGCAGACTCGGAGGTGCTGTCATCGGTCATGAATTCATACGACATCGGTACGGCCGATTATTACAGATGGACGGAAGAATACAGCCGCTCAGGACTTTCTCGGCTGTTCAGGGAACGTTCCGGCATTGATGTCGGGGAGATAACGGCCCTGATACCTGTGGAGAGGGGGACGTCAGGGCGGATAGTGAAACTCAAAGTCATAGGTACATCGCGTACTGTCATCATCGGAAAAGAACTGGAAATAAGGAAGGTATTGTCTGAAAGCCATCTGAAAAGTTCGGCCTTTTACGTGGAATATCTCGGACCGGACGGAGACGTGCTGCCTTATGCCGAGGTCAATGACATGGCCGGGAAGGGTATCGGCACCGGTTTCTCTTCCGTACGCCTTGTCGGGGCCGGATGGGGTCACGGTGTGGGCCTGTGTCAGATTGGTGCGGCCGTAATGGCTTCTGAAGGCTATCATTATGACAGGATATTGTCCCATTATTATCCGGGGTCGGAGATTGTCAGTATAAATGAACCGGCATGTACCCGGGAACTCCCGGCGGACGGGAAAAAACGGATGGAATTATGAAAAATGTCAGTCCGTGGGCCTGGGTCCCTACATTGTATTTCGCCGAAGGAATACCTTATGTCCTGGTCAATACCGTATCGGTCATCATGTTCAAGAAAATGGGCATGTCAAACGGTGATGTCGCCATGTTTACGGGATTGCTGTATCTTCCGTGGGTAATCAAGCCTGTCTGGAGCCCGTTTGTGGATATCATCAGGACCAAAAGATGGTGGACAGTGTCCATGCAGCTTCTGATGACTTCAGCGATGCTTCTGGGGGCTCTGTCCCTTCCGTCTCCGGATTCCGGGACAATAGCTTCGGGAAATGCTCCTGTCTCGCCTTTCATGGCGACCCTGGCTGTCTTCTGGGTGACTGCATTCGCCTCCGCCACACACGACATAGCTGCAGACGGATATTATATGCTGGCTTTGGACCAGAACAGGCAGTCTTTTTTCGTGGGAATCAGGAGCACATTCTACCGGCTTGCCACTATTTTCGGACAGGGGGTGCTGGTATTCATCGCCGGGATGCTGGAGAGTTCCACCGGGAATATCCCTCTTGCATGGAGGCTTACCATGATATTGTGCGCTGTGATTTTCGGGGCTGCGGCTCTCTATCATACCTTTGTCCTTCCTCGTCCCGCTGAAGACCGGCCGCATCTGCCGCATGGACAGGGAGCGGAAAGCGCCAGGGCTGTTTTCAGGGAGTTCGGCCGGACTTTCGCCACGTTTTTCGCCAAAAAACAGATAGTGCTCGGAATAGTGTTCATGCTTCTGTACAGGCTTCCCGAAGCCTTCCTGGTGAAAATGCTGAACCCGTTTCTTCTGGACCCTGCCGAAGCAGGCGGTCTGGGGCTTTCCACAGAGCAGGTAGGTCTGGTATACGGGACTGTGGGTGTGGCTGCCCTTACTGCAGGAGGCATATTGGGCGGCATGGCAGCTTCCAGATGGGGGCTGAAAAAAGTCCTGTGGCCCATGGCCCTTAGTCTTGCCCTGCCTTGTTCCGTATTCGTGTACCTTAGTCTTGCCCTGCCTGAAAATATATGGGTGATAAGTACATGTGTCGCATTGGACCAGTTCGGCTACGGTTTCGGATTTACCGCTTATATGCTTTATCTTATAATGTTTTCCGAAGGGGAGTTCAAGACGTCGCATTATTCGCTATGTACGGCGTTCATGGCCATGAGCATGATGATTCCAGGCATGTTTGCGGGTTATCTGCAGGAGTGGCTCGGATATGTGGACTTTTTCTGGATGGTCATGCTGTGTTGTCTGGCTACTGTGGCTGTCACTGCATGTATCAGGGTGGATCCGGAATTCGGCAAAAAAGCCGGCAGCCGGAATGATGTGGACAAATAGACAATCGGATTTCATGGAAATCCGTAATTGCGGTTCGCCGAATTTACGTTAATAACGTGATTGTATGAGAAAAAGGATTATGCTTGCGGCTGCTGCCGCTGTATTTTTGCTGTCGGAGATTTTTGTGCCGGCATATTGCGCTGACAAAAGGCGCAATGCCTCCAGAAATACGGTTGTTCCCGGTATTGAGGTCCTCGAAAAAAAAGGTTTTCCGGGACTTAAGGGGAAGAATGTCGGACTGGTGACCAATCCGAGCGGCGTGGACCGCAGCCTGCGCTCGACTGTGGATATTCTGTTCAATGCTCCGGATGTGAATCTGGTCGCACTGTACGGACCGGAGCACGGCGTCAGGGGTGACGTATATGCCGGAGGCAAGGTTTCGGGTTTTACCGATCCTGCGACGGGCCTGCCTGTCCATTCTCTGTACGGCGCGACTCGCAAGCCGACCCCGGAGATGCTTGAAGGCATAGACGTGATGGTTTATGACATACAGGATGTGGGAGCCAGGTCCTATACGTTCATAAGCACACTCGGTCTGGTGATGGAAGCCTGTGCCGAACAGGACATAGAGGTGATGGTGCTGGACCGTCCGAATCCTCTCGGAGGGGAGAAGATAGAGGGCTGTTGTGTGGAGGACGGGTTTTTTTCATTCGTCAGCCAGTACCGTATACCTTATATATACGGACTGACGGTAGGGGAACTTGCCCTGCTTATAAATGAAGAGGGGCTGAACTGCGGCCAGCTCGGAAACCGCGAGCCTGCCAGATGCCGTCTTACCGTGATTCCCATGGAGGGATGGAAACGCAATATGACGTATGAAGATACGGGGCTCCCGTGGGTGCTTCCTTCTCCCAATATCCCGTATCCGTCATCTTCAGTACATTATTGTGCGGCGGGAATATGCGGAGAACTTTACGGCTTTCTCAATATCGGCATCGGCTATACCCTTCCTTTCCAGGTTTTTGCGGAGGAATGGGTAAATGCGGAAAGACTCAAGGAATGGCTGGATGCCCTGCGGCTTCCGGGTGTGGCGTTCCGGACCATCTATTTCAAGCCCTTCTCCGGGCGTTCTGCCGGAAAGCTCGTACAGGGAGTGCAGTATTTCTTTACTGATTACAGTGCGGCCCGCATTACGGAAGTGCAGTTTCACGTCATGGAAGCCATAGCAGCCCTTTATCCCGACAGGAAGCCGTTTGAGGCAGCCGACGGAATCGGGCTGTTCGACAAGGTTTGCGGTACTTCGCATATCCGCGAGACGTTCTCGGATACATACGATTTCGATGACATCAGGGACTACTGGAGAAAGGACGAGGATTCTTTCCGCAAGCTTTCCTCCCGCTATCACCTTTATAAATGACTCGGGTCATTCTGGCCCGTATTCGGTGACATCGAATCCCTGTTCTTCAGCTTTTGGGAAGCAGCTCTTTTCCTGAGGCAATAGCAGCAATACGAAGGCAACAGACTAACTGCGTTTTTGGCGATTATTGCTGTTAGTCAGACAATTTTCTGCGCGACTAACAGCGTTTCCGCGGCTTTTTGCGGTTAGTCGAACATTTTTTTGCGCGACTAACTGCATTTTCGGCTGTTTTTGCGGTTAGTCAGACAATTTTCTGCGCGACTAACTGCGTTTTTGGCGATTATTGCTGTTAGTCAGACAATTTTCTGCGCGACTAACTGCATTTTCAGTGCTTTTTGTCGTTAGTCGAACATTTTTATGCGCGACTAACTGCATTTTCGCGGCTTTTTGCGGTTAGTCAGACAATTTTCTGCGCGACTAACAGCGTTTTCGGTGGTTTTTGCGGTTAGTCG
>DVIP01000106.1 GCA_018711225.1 Candidatus Cryptobacteroides intestinipullorum
AGATGTGTATAAGAGACAGAGACTACCTGGATACCCTTACGTACTCTCCGGCAGTATTGAATATGAGCTCAACTCCGCCTGTAAGTCCTATTTCATAGCCTCCGAATTCCTTTTCAGCCTTGTAAATCTTGCTTTCAGGATAATTGGCCTTGACGTAATCGGTTATACTGTCCGGAACAATCCCTTCAGGGAGAACGGAGAACTCGCAGTCCACGCTGGTCCAGCTGCCGTCTTCATTGAACTGGATTTCCGTGCCGTCGGCAAGTTTTACATTGTATTCTTTCTGCCTGTCGTCCCTTTCCTTTTCCGCGTATGTCACGCTGATGCCCGGGAAGTACTGGCTGATAAACTCCTGAGCCTGGGCCGGAAGCCTTTTTTCACTGATCCGGGTGTCTTCACAACCCTGAAGGATACTGATGCTTGATATTGCAGCTGCCAGAAATACGATAAACTTTTTCATGATTCTTATGATTTTATGGTTTTACTTTATCTTCAGCAAGAGCCTTGTTACAGGCCTTACGGAAGACAAAGGTACTGGCAGAATCTGAAATGAAATTGAAATGCCGGTTTTTATTCTGACAAGTTCGCTTGCTCTGCTCCGGGTTTCTCATTATATTTGCCGATGCCGGCATCTCTGTTGCCGGATATGACCTGACAATAACACTGAAACTGTAATCGAATGCTTCTATGAAAAGAATCAAGGTACTGACAATCCTGTCCTTTTGCCTTGTATTGTTTCTTTCATGTTCAAGACAGGATATACGTGAATACAGGATAGGGGTTTCCCAATGCAGCGACGACGAATGGCGCTGGCAGATGAACAAGGAAATCCGAAGAGAGGCGATGTTCTGTCCGGGCATGGAAGTGGAGATACGTTCTGCCGATGACGACAATGAAAGGCAGATATCCGACATAATGCATTTCATAGAGGAAAATGTCGATCTTCTGATAGTGGCTCCGAATGAGTCGGGAGCCGTTACGGATATCGTGGAAGAGGCGTATGACAGAGGGATTCCGGTCATTCTGGTGGACAGGACCATAGATTCAGACAAGTATACAGCCTTCATCGGGGCAGACAATTTCAATATCGGGTGGCAGGCCGGTCTTTATTTGACACGAGCCGTCAGAGGAAAGATAGTGGAACTTACCGGGACGGGGATGTCTTCTCCTGCCGTCAGCAGGTCGTCCGGTTTCCGTGCTGCATTGGCACAGGCACCGGGACTGGAACTCGTCGCTTCCGCTGATGCTTCATGGTCAGGACAGCAGGCTGCAGAACTCATGGATTCGCTGCTGACGCTTTATCCGGACATCAGGGCAGTGTTCTCCCATAATGACAGGATTGCGGCAAGTGCGGAAAAAGCGGCTTCTGCCAGAGGCCGGGACGATATTGTTTTCGTAGGAGTGGATGCCTTGTCCGGAAGTGGAAACGGTATTGAAATGATATTGGACGGTACACTGGATGTTTCCTTTTTATATCCTACCGGAGGTGACAGCGTAGTACAGCTGGCCGAGAAAATATTGGCAGGGGAAAGTTTCGGCAGGACGAATTTTCTTAAAACGGTGCTGGTAGACAGCACCAATGCCAGGATCATGCAGATGCAGACTGCCAAGTTGGATGATCTGGACGGCAAAATAGTGATTCTTCAGAAAAAGGTGGACCAGTATTTTACCGTGACTCAGCTTCAGAAGATGTTTCTGTCAGCTTGTATCCTGATAGTGGTTCTTCTTTCAGTCCTTCTGTCTGTCATGGTTTTCAGCCTGAGGTCGAACAGGCGCTCCGCATCCCAGCTGGCCGAAATGAACAGAAAGCTGGAAGAGGCCACGAGTGCCAAATTGTCCTTTTTCACCAATGTGTCTCATGATTTCCGGACACCTCTTACATTGGTGGCTGATCCGGTAAACCAGCTTATCAGGTCCGGAAATCTCGGCGAAAAGGAAAGATTCCTGCTGAATATTGCGCACAAGAATGTGACGATACTGATGCGTCTGGTAAACCAGATTCTGGATTTCAGAAAATTTGAAAGCGGGAAACTTACATTGTCTCTAAGCAGGTTCAGGCTTGACAAGGCATTGGCGGAGTGGATGTCTGCATTCGATTCCCTGGCAGGAATACGGCATCTGGATTTCAGACTGGAGGTGGAACATCCGGAGGATGACTATACGATTGTGGCCGATTTGGAAAAAGTGGAGAGAATCGTGTACAATCTGCTGTCGAATGCATTCAAATTCACCGATGATACAGGTGGAGGGTACGTGCATTTGTCTTTGAGACACGACGGTCCCGACAGGTTGGAGTTTTCGGTGTCCGATAACGGCGAAGGCATCTCCGCCGAGCATATCCGCCATATATTCGACAGTTTCTACCAGTCAGATGTGCATCATTCCGGCTCCGGTATCGGACTGGCCCTTTCCAAGGCTTTCACTGAACTGCATGGCGGCACGATAAACGTTAAAAGCAGCCCGGGAAAAGGTTCGGTTTTCACGGTTACTCTGCCCGTTGTCCAGAAAGGGGAATTTGATTTGAGTACTGCCGTCCCGGAGAGCAGAATCAGCCAGTTCAGGGACGGGGCTGTCTACGATGCAAGTCAGGAGTCGCTTTCTGCCGGATTGTTTTCCGATGAAGAGATAGCCGGGGACAAGAAGACTGTCCTGCTGATAGATGACAACAGGGATGTCAGGAATTATCTGAAGTCGGTATTGTCTTTCGAATACAATATTCTCGAAGCTTCAAACGGAAAAGAGGGAATAGCCCGGGCCAGGAAACATGTCCCTGATGCCGTAGTCTGCGATGTCATGATGCCTGTAATGGACGGTATGGAATGTTGCCGCATCCTCAAGTCCGATATCAGAACTTCGCACATACCCGTGCTCATGCTTACCGCTTATGCTGCAGAAGACCAGAAGATAAAGGGATATGAATGCGGTGCGGATTCGTATATATCCAAACCTTTCAGCGCGGATCTGCTGCTGGCGCGCATAGGGAATCTCATAAACGGCAGAAAACTTCTGGCTTCCGTTTTCAGCGATGCATCCTCCACGGGCTCCGGAGCTTCCGACATAGACAAGGGTTTTATCGACAGACTTAAGGGAATCATAAATTCAAGAATGTCGGACCCTTCCCTTTCAGTCGAGTCAATCGGAGAAGAAATCGGGCTCGGCAGGGTGCAGCTTTACCGCAAGACCAAATCCCTGATAGGGTATTCTCCTAACGAATTTCTGAGGATATGCCGGCTCAGGAAGGCCCAGGCCATGCTGTCTTCTACAGAAAAGACAGTTTCCGAGGTGGCTTATTCCGTAGGCTTCTCTTCTCCGTCCTATTTTTCCAAATGTTACAAGGAATATTTCGGGACAAGTCCTGCCACTTCGAAAAACACCGTCTGAATCCATGGTGCTGTAATAAATGTTGCGGATATTGTCACGGATGTTTCATCGGATACATTTATTGTATCATTTGCAACATCCGTATGCCTGCCTTTGTGAAGCCTCTGGTATTTTTGCATGCAAAGACCGGCGGAACCGGTACATGCACGAAAACTAATAACATTATCATTATGGGTAATCATTGGAAAAAACTCTTTTTGGCTGTGGCGATGTTTTTCGTTATGGCCGGATATCTTTTTTCACAGACTGTCCAGACCTCGGGCGTGGTGATTTCGTCTACTGACGATATGCCTGTCATAGGTGCGATAGTCTATGAGGAAGGCAATACTTCCAACGGAGTCACGACGGATGCAGACGGAAGATTTTTCATTTCCGTTCCTGCAGGGAAGAATATCGTGGTGACTTCCATGGGATACCGCGACGTGACCATTCCTGCGGCTACGGACATGACTGTCATTATGGACGAGGATTTCGAAATGCTGGAGGAAACGGTAGTCACCGGCTACAGCGTCCAGAGAAAGGCGGACCTGACAGGATCAATTTCCGTAGTGGATATGGAGGATCTGGCGAAGCAGAATGAAAACAATCCTATCAAGGCACTTCAGGGACGCATTCCGGGAATGAATATTTCGGCAGACGGAAACCCGAGCGGGTCGGCTACAGTCAGGATCAGGGGTATAGGCACATTGAACAACAACGATCCTCTGTACATTATAGACGGCGTGCCTACAAAGGCGGGAATGCATGAACTGAACGGAAACGACATCGAATCCATTCAGGTGCTCAAGGATGCGGCTTCTGCATCCATTTACGGTTCCAGGGCCGCGAACGGTGTCATAATCATCACTACCCGGAAAGGTTCCAAGGGGGCTGTCAGAGTGAATCTGGATGCTTCCGTAGCCGGATCCATGTACACGAACAAGATGCAGGTCCTCAATGCGAAGGAGTACGGGCAGGTAATGTGGCAGGCCTATATCAGTGAAGGCCAGGACCCCAATTCAAACGGGCTCGGCTACCGGTATGACTGGAATTACGGTGCGGACGGTCTTCCCGTGTTGAATTCCATAGCCATGAGCAGGTACCTCGACAGTTCCAATACCACGCCTTCGGCTGATACGGACTGGTTCGATGAAACGACCAGAACAGGTATCGTGCAGAATTACAACCTTTCAGCCAGTGCAGGTACAGACAGGACCAGCGCTTATTTTTCTCTCGGATATTACAAGAATGACGGTATCATCAAGACCACTGACTTCGAGCGTTATTCCGCCAGAATCAATACCGAATACAAGCTTATTGAGGACATACTGACAATAGGCGAGCATTTTACATTGAACAGGACATCCGAAGTCCAGGCTCCGGGCGGATTTCTCGAGAATGTCCTGCAGTTCAATCCTTCTTTGCCGGTATATACCGAGGACGGCGAGTTTGCAGGTCCGGTCGGAGGATATCCGGACAGGGAGAACCCGGTGGCACGGCTGGAAAGGAACAAGGACAACAGGTATGTCTACTGGAGGACTTTCGGTGATGCGTACCTGAATCTGTCGCCTTTCAAAGGATTCAATCTGAAGACTGTATTCGGTGTGGATTATTCCCAGAAACAGCAGCGTATCTTCACTATGCCTGTGACGGAGGGCAATGTGGCTACGGACAGAAATGCAGTGGAAGCCAAACAGGAGCACTGGATGAGGTGGATGTGGAATATCGTGGCTTCTTATGCGTTCGAAAAGGGAAAACACCGCGGCGATGTCCTTGCCGGTATGGAGCTGAATCATGACACTTCCACTTGGTTTTCCGGCTACAAGGAGGACTTTACCATACTTAATCCTGATTTCATGTGGCCGGATGCCGGTGTGGGAACAGCCCAGGCATACGGCTCATCTGAAAGCTATGCCCTTGTCTCTTACTTCGCGAAGGCCAACTATTCTTATGATGACAGATATTTGGTGTCACTGACCGTGCGTCATGACGGATCGTCACGTTTTGGAAAGAACAACCGGTATGCCACGTTCCCTTCAGCATCGCTCGGATGGAGACTCGGCAACGAGTCTTTCATGAAATCCGCAAAGTGGATTGATGATTTGAAAATCAGGGCCTCATGGGGTCAGACAGGAAACCAGGAGATATCGAATACCGCCCGCTACACCATTTACGTACCGAACTATGGCGTGACCGAGTCCGGAGGACAGAGTTACGGAACTTCATACGATATCGCCGGTTCCAATGGAGGAAGCATTCTTCCTTCCGGTTTCAAGAGAAACCAGATAGGCAACGACGATCTGCGCTGGGAAACTACTACACAGACCAATGTCGGACTTGATTTCACACTCTTCGGCGAATCGCTTTACGGCTCTTTTGACTATTATTGGAAAGATACCCGTGACATTCTCGTACAAATGGCCGGCATTGCTGCAATGGGGGAAGGCAGCACCCAGTGGATAAATGCGGGAGCCATGAAAAACAACGGATTCGAGTTCAATATCGGGTATCGCGGAGCTACAAGGTCGGGTTTCGTTTATGATATCAATGCCAATATTTCGGCATACAGAAACGAGATTACCGAACTTCCGGCTACCGTAGCCGCCAACGGCACATTCGGAGGAAACGGTGTGAAAAGCGTGATCGGACATCCGTACGGCGCACAAGTGGGTTATGTGGCTGACGGTATTTTCAAGTCGCAGGAAGAAATAGACAATCATGCCGTGCAGGAGGGTGCCGGACTCGGAAGAATACGCTGGGCGGATTTGAATAAGGACGGTTATATCACAGAAGCAGACCAGGACTGGATTTATAACCCTGTGCCGGATTTCAGTTATGGTATCAATTTCTATTTCGAGTACAAGAATTTCGATCTGACCCTCTTTTTCCAGGGAGTGCAGGGCGTGGACATAATCAGCGATCTGAAGAAGGAAACGGACTTGTGGAGCGGACTGAACATAGGCTTTCTGAACAAAGGGAAACGTCTGCTTGACGCCTGGAGCCCGTCCAATCCTGATTCAGACATACCGGCAGTTTCCAGGAGCGACTTGAACAATGAGAAAAGGGTGTCCACGTATTTCGTCGAAAACGGTTCGTTCCTCAAGTTGAGAAATGCTCAGCTCGGCTACAATCTTCCGGAGAAATGGGCTTCCAAAATCAAAATGCAGAAACTCCGGCTTTATCTGAGCGCACAGAATGTTTTCACCATCAGCAGCAGGGACTTTACAGGCGTGGATCCGGAAAATCCTAATTTCGGCTATCCTATACCGCTGACATTGACAATCGGTGTAAATATGAGTTTCTGATGAAGTATGGAATGGAGAAATTGTAAAAAGAACATTGCGATGAAAACGATAAGAATATCAATATTGTCATTATTGGCCTTTATGGTTTGCGCCTGCTCGGATTTTCTGGGGACTCCGGTGCCTCAGGGGGTACTCGATGACGGCCAGGTGTCGGATCCGGAATATGTCGACAATCTGGTAATCTCGGCTTATGCTATCTGGATTTCGGCCGAGGATATCAATTCCTCGTTTTCCATGTGGAATTATGATGTCCGTTCTGATGATGCATACAAGGGTGGAAACGGAACCGAGGACGGTGATGTATTCCATGCGCTCGAAGTTTCTACTGGTATCATGACTACAGCCTGGAATATCAGCGACATGTGGCAGCGCCTTTACAATGCGCTTTCCCGTGTGAATACGGCTCTTGCCGTGCTGGAGCAAATGGACGAGTCCGAATATCCGCTGAAAAAACAGCGTATGGCCGAGATGAGATTCCTTCGCGGCCACGGACATTTCCTGCTGAAACAGTTGTACAAGAAAATCGTCTTCGTGACGGACCCTTCTCTCGGTACCGAGGAATACAACAATCTTTCGAACGATACCTATACCAATGACGAGGGCTGGCAGCTGATAGCCGATGATTTTCAGTTCGCATTCGACAATCTTCCTGCCACACAGACGGAAAAGGGGCGTCCTACAAAAGCTGCGGCAGCTGCATATCTGGCCAAGACCTATCTTTACAAGGCCTACCGGCAGGACAATCCGGAGTCACACCAGGTGACGTCAGTCGACAAGGATGACCTGAGGAAGGTGGTGACTTATACCGACAATGCGATAATGACGGCAAGCGGTGTAGGACTTGAGCCTGATTTTCATAACAACTTCCGTCCGGAGCCCGAATATGAGAACGGTCCCGAATCAATATGGGCCATGCAATATTCCATAAACGACGGTACTACGAACGGAAACTGCAACTGGTCGAACGGTCTGATTGTCCCTAACATACCGGGAGTGACTGATGGCGGATGCGACTTTTACAAGCCGAGCCAGAATCTGGTCAATGCGTTCAAGACTGACGCGGCGGGACATCCTCTCTTCGAAACTTTCAATGACGAAGATTATGTGATGACCGAGGATTCCGCGGATCCGAGGCTTTTCCTTACGGTAGGAATGCCGGGGCTTCCGTATGAATTCAATACGGATTTCATGATGAACCGCTCGGCTACCTGGAGCAGAAGCAACGGGCTTTACGGATATTATGTGACTCTGAAACAGAATGTCGATCCCGACAGCGGATATCTGGTCAAGGGCGCCTGGTGGGGTTCTCCGATGAATCATATCGTGCTGAGGTATTCGGATGTGCTGCTGATGCGTGCGGAAGCTCTCATACAGCTGGATGAAGGTGGCATAGACGAGGCTGTCGGCCTGATAAACCAGGTCAGGAACAGGGCCGCACAGAGTACTTCCATGATTTCCGGTTATGAAACGGAATATGGCGTACATATAAACATACAGCCTTACAGCGGCACATATACGAAAGATGAAGCCTTGAAAATGCTGAAATTCGAAAGACGTCTGGAGCTTGCCATGGAGAGCGACAGGTTCTTCGATCTGGTTCGTTGGGGAGAGGCTGCCGATGTCTTGAATGAGTATTATGCTGAAGAAACCGACAATTGCACCATATATTCGTCCGCATCATTCACAGCCGACAAGAACGAATATCTTCCGATACCGTTTGCCCAGATAAGTGCAAGCAACGGGCATTATACTCAGAATATAGGTAACTGGTAATCCTTGAATAATTTTAAAATGAACAATATGAATACCGATATATTGAAAAGTATCTTCAGGGCAGTTCTTCCGGGAATGCTGCTTGTGTCCGGAAGCTGCACTGAAGAAGATGCAGGACTGAATCTGAACGGGAGTGTGGAAGTCCTGGCATTCAGCCTGGACGAATATCCAGGGACGGTGGATATGAAGGCCGGTACCATTACGGTGGCCCTGCCTGCAGAATACGATACAGGTGCCATGCAGGTTACTGAACTCGAAGTGGCCGAGGGAGCAGAGGCTTCGCTTTCCGTGGGCGATGTCATCGACTTTACGCTGGAGCGGTCCATGAGAGTGACCAATGCCGATGTTTATATGGACTACAATATAATACTCAGACACGATGAGGCCAGAATCATTTCCTTTTCCATCGAAGGACATACGGGTGTCATAGACGAGGAAGACAAACGCATCATAGTGAATGTTCCGGAATCTTTGGATCTCAGGTCTCTCGTTCCTGTCATAACCGTGAGTGAAGGCGCGTCTGTCAGTCCTGCATCCGGACTGGCCCAGGATTTTACAGGGGAAGTGGTTTATACTGTAACTTTCAATACCGCCAGAACCGAATATACCGTAGAGGTAGTGCAGAATGATGCGCCTTCCGTAATATTCGCCGGTCTTGCAGCCACTGTAGACCAGCTTGGATATGAAGAACGCGCTGCCGCAGACTGGATGCTTGCCAATATCCCCGGCTCACAATATGTGTCGTTCAGCGATATAAATGCCGGCCTGGCAGACCTGAGTGAATGCAAGGTTGTCTGGTGGCATCTGCACATAGATGGAGGCATAGACACCAAGGCGAAATTCGAGGCCGCCGCGCCTCAGGCTGTGGAAGCTGCGGCCAGGATGCGTGAACTTCTGAATTCCGGAACAGGATTCGTCCTGACGAGGTATGCGACCATGTATGCACAGGCGCTGGATGTCACTCTCGACGGAAACGTGCCGAACAATTGCTGGGGAAAGAATGAAGAAACCGGTGAAATCACTGGCGGCCCGTGGAGTTTCTTCATACAGGGCAGCGAATCTCATCCGCTCTATGAAGGCATAGGAACCTTCACCGAAGAAGGCAAGGTCGGAATATATACCTGCGATGCCGGTTACCGGATCACGAACAGTACGGCACAGTGGCATATAGGCAGCGACTGGGGAGGTTATCCGGCTTTGGCAGACTGGAGTACTGTCCATGGAGGAACAGCCTTGGGGTATGGCGGCGACGGTGCAGTAGTGGCATGGGAGTACGGTTCCGATGATGTCAGGGGAAAGGTTATCTGCATAGGCTCGGGCTGCTACGACTGGTATGCCTATGGCGTGGATTATTCCGCTGACCAGTATCACGGTAATGTGGAAATCCTTACGGAGAATGCCATAAATTATGTCATGAAAAAATAATCCTGACACTAAAAGCGAATATTATGAAAATGATTTCGAAACATACTTGCAATATGACATATTTACTGACTGCCGTCCTGGCATTGTCTGCAATGACGGCATGCGAAGAAAAGGATCTGTATCCTGACACGGGGAAAGACTGGGAAGGGACGACCGATTTCTTTCTCACCGAAGACGAACGGCAGTTTGCCACTTACTACAAGCCGTATGTCGGCAACGTAGGCGATCCGATGCCTTTCTACGATCCTGTATCATCTACATTCAAAGTCCTGTATCTGCAGGATTTCGAGGCCAACAGAGAGGGAACCTATCATCCCATATGGGGAGTGGAAACCGCAGACGGGGCATCATATGTTTCTCTGGGCGAGATAGTGCCGTGCGGAACCATAGACGAACAGGATGCGGCCTTGGGAACCGGCTGCGCCGTCTATGATGAGCAGAACGGACTTTATTACATCTATTATACGGGAAACAAGTATCTTCCGTCATCATCGGAGAGCGGACAAGTGGTCATGCGCGCGGTTTCCCGGGACTTCAAGACCTGGACCAAGGACTTGACATTCTCTCTCAGGGGTATTGATGACGGCTACAGCAGGAATGATTTCCGCGACCCTTGCATATTCCAAGACGATGACGGAAGATGGCACATGCTTGTATCAACCATGAAAGATACCAAGGGAGTCCTGGCCGAATATGTATCCGATGATCTGGATTCCTGGACATGCAACGGGGATTTCATGCCTATGATGTGGGACAGGTTCTACGAATGTCCGGATGTGTTCAAAATGGGGGAATGGTGGTACATGGTTTATTCCGAGAAGCATTCATCCATAAGGAAGGTCCAGTATTTCAAGGGAAAAACCATAGATGAACTCAAGTCCTGCACTCTGAACGATGCTGCGGTCTGGCCTGACAGTCATGAAGGATTTCTGGACACGAGGGCATTCTATGCCGGAAAGACTGCATCGGACGGAAAGACAAGGTTAATCTGGGGCTGGTGTCCTACCAGGACGGGCATGGACAATACGGAAGTGGGGGCGGCTCCTGCCGAACCCAACTGGGGAGGTGCCATGGTCTGCCATGAACTCAGACAGAATGAAGACGGGACACTGGTATGTGTCGCTCCGGAATCGGTCAAGGCCAAGTATGCGGAGAATTCCGATATGAAGGTGATGTCCGGAGAGGGGTACAGGCTGGAAAACGGTGACTACATCATGGAATCCGGTTCGCATATCCTGTTTTCACGGCTTTCAGCCCATAACAAGATTACGTTTACAGCCGGGGCCGGCGGCACCGGAGCCAAGTTCGCAGTCTCTTTCGCCAGAGGCGGTGATTCGGAAAAATATTATTCGATAGTCGTGAATCCGGAAGATGAGGGTGCGAACCGCAAGATCAATTTCGAGGAAGCCGGACCTGAAGGGATGGGATTCATAGAGGGAATTGACAGCTACAAGTTCCCGACACCTCAGGACAATATATACAATGTGACGGTCATTACGGACAATTCCGTATGTACTGTCTACATAAATGACACTGTGGTCTTCACCAACAGGATATACGGCATTGCCAGGAACTGCTGGTCTCTGGACTGTCTTGAAGGAAACGTTACAATCAGTAATCTGTCGGTAACCGAATATTGAAGGAAATGAAAAGATTTTTATCAATAATCGCTGCGGCAATCATGTCCGGCACAGTGCCGGGAATTGCCGATGACGGAGGAATAACCGTAAGGCACATGTCCAACGAACAGAATATCATAGAATTGAAACCGGAACGGAAATATCTTCTGCTCCCTGTCCAGGACAATGCGCCTGAAGGCCGTATTTTCATGGTTCAGGACAATGCCGCCTCTGTTCCGGGCATCAATATCCGTCTGGCACGCGAGAGGGTGGACTATTATGTTCCTTTGGATGTTTCAGACTTTATCGGCCGGCTTCTTCAGATAGATGTGCAGGCCGTTCCCGCCTCTTCTGTCTGCTGGTCGGTCCTGAAGTGTTCGGATGAATTTTCCATGGATATTTCTCCTGCTCCCGTATATCATCATACGCCTCCGTACGGGTGGATGAACGATCCCAACGGCATGTTTTACAAAGACGGGACATATCATCTGTATTATCAGTTCAATCCTTATGGCTGCACCTGGGGCAACATGCACTGGGGTCATTCCACAAGTGAGGATCTTGTACATTGGAAACATGAGGGTACGGCTCTGGCTCCCGATTCATGGGGGTATATATTCAGCGGTTCCGCCGTTCTGGACAAAGAAAATACCGCCGGCTTTGGAGAAAATGCTGTCGTGGCTGTATACACTTCTTCCAAACCTACTTTGTGGACGGACTGCCAGACGCAGAGTATCGCCTGCAGTCTGGACGGAGGGAAGACATTCGACAAGTATGAGGGAAATCCGGTCCTGACTTCCGATCTCAGGGATTTCAGGGATCCGAAGGTGTTCTGGTATGCTCCGGGAGGACATTGGGTCATGATTCTGGCTGCAGGACAGGAAATGCAGATATATTCATCTTCCGATCTCAAATCCTGGAAATTCGAAAGTTCATTCGGACAGAGTCAGGGAGCACACGGAGGTGTCTGGGAGTGTCCTGATTTGGTGGAACTTGAAGTCGAGGGGACAGGTGAAAGAAAGTGGGTGCTTATCTGCAACCTGAATCCCGGGGGTCCGTTCGGAGGAAGCGCCACTCAGTATTTTGTCGGCAGTTTCGACGGAAAAAAGTTCATAAACGAATCTCCGACAGTTACCAAATGGATGGATTGGGGAAAGGACAATTATGCTTCAGTAACATGGAGCAATGCTCCGGACGGAAGATGTATTGCCATAGGTTGGATGAGCAATTGGCAATATCAAAACCAGCTGCCAGTCCGCGGGTACAGGGGTGCCAATACTATTGCACGGGAATTGGGACTTTATGAGAGGGACGGGGAGGTTTACCTGAAATCCGCTCCGGTTTCCGAAATGTACGCCGCAAGGGAAAGGTTCTCGTCTGTCGGGCCGGTCAAGGTTTCCGGAATGGATTGGAAACTGGATTTCACACTTCCTGAAAATGGGGCTTTTGAGGTAGAGATGAGTATCAGGAACAACGGTGCCGAAAAGATAGGAATCGTTTTCTGCAACGGATCAGGAGAAAATGTGTCAATGTATTATGATATCGCGAGAGGGCAGTTCGTAATGGACAGGACTGAAAGCGGCAATGTGGATTTCAGCCAGGATTTCCCTGCCGTGACTGTCGCTCCTGCAGAAACAGAAGGGACACTTTCCCTCAGGATATTCTTCGACAGGACGAGTGCCGAGGTTTTCGGAAACGGAGGTGAATTTGTCATGACGAATCTCCTGTTCCCGTCGGAGCCATACTCCGGTATGGGCTTTTTTGCGGACAGAGGCTCCTTCACGGTGACTTCCGCTGAAATATATGTAATAAAGTAACGTATTGATATATGAACAAGTCAATGTCGAATTTTGCGAAGATTCTGCCGATAATGATCTGCTTCTTCGCTATGGGTTTCGTGGACCTGGTGGGTATAGCATCAAATTATGTAAAGGCCGATCTCGGCCTTTCGGATGCCCAGGCCAATGTCCTGCCTTCTCTGGTTTTTTTCTGGTTTCTGATATTCTCGGTTCCTACAGGATTGCTGATGAACAGGATAGGTCGGAAAAAGACTGTCATGCTAAGTCTGTTTGTGACGGCCTTATCTCTTTTGATGCCGGTGTTCGGTGACAGTTATCCGGTCATGCTGCTTTCGTTTTCTCTGCTGGGGATAGGAAATGCCTTGATGCAGACATCACTTAATCCGCTTCTCAGTGCGATAGTGAGGGGAGACAAACTGGCAAGTTCGCTGACTTTCGGCCAGTTCGTCAAGGCTATTGCTTCTTTTCTTGCGCCATATATTGCCATGTGGGGAGCGACTCAGGCGGTTCCGTCTTTCGGACTTGGCTGGCGTGTGCTTTTCCCTGTATATTTTATTATAGCCGTTATAGCCGTGATGTGGCTCGGTGTCACTTCCATTGAGGAAGAAAAACCGGATGCCGCCTCCGGTTTCGGAGATTGTTTCAGGCTTCTTGGCAGACCGTTCATCCTGCTTTGTTTTCTTGGGATAATGTGTCATGTGGGAATAGATGTCGGGACGAATACCACCGCTCCGAAAATCCTTATGGAAAGACTCGGATTCTCGCTGGAGGAAGCCTCGTTCTCCACAAGTCTTTATTTCATATTCAGAACTGTCGGATGTCTGACAGGTGCGCTCATTCTGCAGAAACTTTCTCCCAAAGTGTTCTTTTTCATAAGTATATCCATGATGACTGTTTCCATGTTGATGCTCCTTTTCTGTCATTCTCTGGCAGCGGTCTATGTGGCTATAGCCCTTGTGGGATATGGAAATTCCAACGTATTCTCCATAATTTTCTCCCAGGCTCTGCTCGATATGCCGGAAAAGAAGAATGAGATTTCCGGACTGATGATAATGGGCCTGTTCGGAGGCACTGTCTTTCCTCTGCTCATGGGTTTTGCAAGCGATGCGGCAGGCCAGGCCGGTGCCGTGGCCGTTATGCTCGCCGGCACAATGTACTTGATGTTCTATGCATTTAAAGTCAAAAAGATATGAAAGATATTACAGTAGGTCTCGGGGAAGTGTTATGGGACATGCTTCCCGAGGGAAAGAAACTAGGGGGCGCCACTTCCAATTTCGCATACCATGCCTCACAGTTCGGTATGGAAAGCTATGTGGTCAGTTCTGTGGGAAAGGATGCTCTTGGATCTGAAATTCTCAGTATTCTGAAATCCAGAAATCTGGACAGGTATGTGTCGGAAACTGATTATCCTACCGGTACGGTACAGGTGACTCTTGACAGTGCCGGCGTACCCTGCTATGAGATCAGGGAGGGTGTGGCCTGGGACAATATCCCTTATACTCCGGAACTGCAGGACCTGGCTTCCAGGACTAAGGCCGTATGTTTCGGCTCCCTGGCACAGAGAAGCGGCGTTTCACGCGAAACTGTCAGAAAGTTCCTGGATGACATGCCTGACGGGAACGGATGTCTGAAGATTTTCGACATCAATCTGCGGCAGAATTTCTATGACATGGAAACTCTGCGAGACTCTCTCTGCAGATGCAATGTATTGAAAATAAATGACGAAGAATTGGAAACAGTAAGCGCTCTTTTCGGATATCCGGGAACGGATGTCGTGGACAGATGCCGGACTTTGCTTTCCGAATACGGTCTGGAAATGCTGATTCTGACCTGCGGAGTAAACGGGAGTTATGTCTTTACCCGGGATGAAGTCTCGTTCGAGGAAACTCCGAAGGTAGATGTGGTCGATACGGTGGGAGCCGGAGATTCCTTTACAGCTGCCTTTGTTTCATCCATACTGAAAGGCAGGAGCGTGCGCGAAGCCCACAGGCGTGCGGTAGAAGTTTCCGCTTATGTGTGTACATGCAACGGAGCTATGCCTGAACTGCCTGCCGGACTGACAGAATGATCATTAACCCATAATATAATTAACAGTAATATGAACAAACAGATGAAAGAGGGCTATGTAAGCCCGGAATTGGATGTAATCCGTACAGAATGCGAAAAAGGTTTCTGCAACAGCCTGTCGCATGAATCATTCGATCGTGAAAAATATGAATTTGACTGGGAGTAACAGATTATGAGAAAGTTTTATTGTCCGTTTGCCGCTGCCGCAGCTATGGCAGCAGTGACTGTATCTTGTGCAGAACAGCCGGAAGACATGGAACCTGTAACCGGTAATGTCGAAAAGACAGAGATGACATTCATGGCCGAGGCTTTGTCTACCAGGACGGCCTTGCAGTCCGATGACAGAGTGTTCTGGTCAGAAGGCGACAACGTCAGTATTTTTTCGAACGGTGAAAATGAAAAATTCGAGGTTTCGGAAATAAACGGTTCTTCAGCCGTAATTACCGGTTCTGCCGCAGAGTCGGGATCATATTATGCGGTTTATCCGTACAATGAGGATGCATCCTGGGTCGGTGATGGAATCATCACCACAGTCCTTCCGGAAATACAACCGGCCATAAACGGCACATTCGGTGAAGGAATCAATCTTTCTGCTGCCGTGGCAGAAGACGGGAATCTTGTTTTCAGCAATCTATGCGGACTGGCAGCCCTGACAGTCAATTCGGTTCCGGAAGGGAAGACCCTGACTTCGATTTCGATACAGGGCCGCAGCGGTGAAATCATTGCCGGCGCTGCATCCGTAAACATGAATGAAATGTCCGTTTCCGCCGCTGAGGAAGGAGGAAGCGGGACAGTTACCCTTACAGGAGAGAATATTGCGCCCGGGACATATTATTTTACAATGTTTCCGGTAGAACTTGCGAGCGGCGCTGTAATAACATTCACATATGGTGACGGAACTTCCGCCAGCATCTATGCGGATGCAAATATTGCACTCTTGGCTGGTCTGATATGCGAGCTGCCTGCCGTAGATGCACCTGTTCCTGGTGACGGTACCGAGGGCAAGCCGTACAAACTGGCATCAGCTGCAGATCTCCAGAATATGCGCAACATGATATCAGAAGGTAAAACCGTGTTCTTTTCACTGGTGGACGATGTGGATATGAAGGGAATCGAGTGGACTCCGCTGTATGCTCCTGAATCGCTTGCTGATGAAACTTGCCCTGTAATTTATTTTGAAGGAAACGGCCATGTCATTTCGAATCTCACGGTGAGCGGAAAACATGCAAGCTTTTTCGGCGTGCTTACCGGAAACTGCTGGAATCTTACATTCGAAAATCCTTCGGTTGAAAGTGACGGCGCATCTCCTGCGGGAGCGGTAGCCTCTGCTCTTGTAAGCAGGAATGGCATTACATCTGAAATTGTGAATGTCCAGGTTTCCGGCGGACATGTGACCGGCGCTTACGGAGCTGGAGTGGAGCAGGGAACCGATGGAAGATTGGGCGTGGCTTCAAGTCCTGCCTATGCCGCAGGCGGCATTTGCGGCGTGATGAGAAACGGCGGAAAGATTTTGGGCAGCACGTCTTCGGCTGATGTCGACGGAACCATTGCCGGAGGTATAATCGGAACAGGTGAATTGGGCGGAGAAGTGACGAGATGCCGCTCATACGGTGATATAACTGCACATGGAAAGGCGGATGCGGCAGCGATTGCGTATGCTGGCGGAATCGCCGGACTGATTTCCGGATCCGGCAGCGACAACAAATTCTGGATCAAGGAATGTTACAGTGCCGGTACATTGACTTCCACGGATCTGGCCTATTCTTCCGGTGGAATAGCAGGTATCGCGAAAAATGATACATGGATAGAAACGTCTTATACGGAGGCTGTCCTTCATGGACGTGTGAATGCCGGAGGTATTGTGGGATCCGCATGGGGAACATGGGGCTTGACTGTCAAGAACTGCGTGGCCTGGTGCCAGGAATATCATACCGCTCCTTTTGCTTGTGATGAAAAATTTGGGAACGGCTATGTGGTAGGTGCCTGGAAAGGAGGATATAACGAATTTTCCGACTGCTGGTCGAACAGCGCATCGGTAAGTCTGGAATGGCTTAATCCTGATACGTCAACTGAAGAGACCCTGACTCCGGATTCCGGCGAGTCCGGGAATGTAAACACGGGTGGAACGGAGGATTTCGGGAACCGTTACTGCGGACAGTCGGCCGCCTCACTTGAAGCAGCTCTGTCATCTGCGGGAATAACTCCGGTACAGAGTATCTGACAAAAAAAGCGGGATGCCATAAACATCCCGCTTTTTTTGTCTTTTCCCTGGAAATCTTTTTCAGCACAGGGCGGCCTTGATGTTCTCTATGCGCCGGGCCAGTTCGTCTTTCCCGATCAGGGTGACGATGTCCGCTATGCCCAGGCCGCTGGAAGCTCCGACCAGTGCCAGTCTGAGACAGTTCATCACCTTCCCCATAGGCCATTCGTGGCTGCGTATGTAATCCTCAAGCGGTCCTTCGAGGGATTCTTTAGTGAATTCCCCCTCGAATCCGTGTATGAAGTCCGCCACCTGCAGGGCAAGCGTATAGTTTTCCTCTTTCCAGAACTTGGCGGCATCCTTTTCAGAGTATGATGACGGAGCCACGAAAAGATATGAGGCAATATCCCAGAAATCAGCTACGAAAACCGCCCTTTCCTTGATAAGCGACACGATTTTCTTCACATAGTCCCTGGTGAATATGCGGTTTCTGAAATCAGCTCCCTGTACGGTCACTTCGGCTCCTGCCGTGAGAGCGCATTTCGCACATCCCACTATCTGCATTCCGTGTTTTTCCAGTACCGGTATGAACAGATCTGTCAGTTCATCGTCGCTCTTCATGCGGAGATATTCCTTGTTATACCATTTGGCCTTGTCAGGATTGAACCTGGCTCCGGACTTGATGACACGCTCCAGTGAGAATGCCCCAATCAGCTCCTGCATTGTGAACAGTTCCCTGTCGTCCCCCGGATTCCATCCGAGCATGGCAAGCATGTTCACGAAGGCTTCCGGGAAATATCCGTCTTCACGGTAACCTCTGGACACTTCACCTTCAGCGTTGGTCCACTGCAGAGGGAATACCGGGAATCCGAGCCTGTCTCCGTCCCTCTTGCTGAGTTTGCCTTTCCCGTCCGGCTTGAGCAGCAGGGACAGGTGGGCGAAACGGGGCTGTGTGTCCTGCCATCCGAATGCCTCATACAGAAGATAATGCAGCGGCAGTGAAGGCAGCCATTCCTCCCCTCTGATGACTTCCGTGATTTCCATCAGATGGTCATCCACGATATTCGCCAGGTGGTATGTAGGAAGCTCGTCGGCCTTTTTCCAGAGCACCTTGTCATCCAGTGTGTCGGTGTTTACTTCAATATGCCCCCTTATCAGATCGTCCATTTTCACCACACGGTTTTCCGGCATCCTGAAACGGATGGTCCAGTCGTCGCGGGATTCCAGCAGCGGTCTCCATTCGCTTTCCGGCATCGAAATGGAGTTTCTGAGCGAATTTCGTGTGATATGGTTGTAGATGAAGGTCTTGCCTTCGGCTTCCATTTCCGACCTTTTCGCGGCAAGCTCTTCCGCAGTGTCGAAAGCATAGTAGGCATATCCCTTTTCTACCAGTTCTTCAGCATATTTCCTGTAAATCCCCCGCCTCTGCGACTGCCTGTAAGGTGCATGAGGATGTCTTTCGGACGGTGTTTCCACCACATTGCCCGAAGCATCCACACCTTCATCCGGAATTATGCCGCACCAGTTCAGGGCCTCTATGATATATTTTTCCGCTCCCGGTACGAATCTGTGGGAATCGGTGTCTTCAATCCTTATTATGAAGTCTCCGCCGTGCTGACGGGCGTACAGATAGTTGTATAGTGCCGTCCTGACTCCGCCCATGTGAAGCGGTCCTGTAGGGGACGGTGCAAATCTGACTCTGGTCTTTCTCTCCATAGCTTTTCTGAAGTCTTAATCGAAACAAGACTGCAAAGATACTCTTTAATTTTCTTTTGTCAAGGCTCTGCGTATGGCGGTCACGGATTCGAGAGCGCTGATACTCTGTCCGTCCGAGACTATCAGTACCGGCACCTGTCCTTCCTCGAAATGGAATTTCCTTACATTGCTGCTGTCATTGTAGCCTATCTTTATATTGGCCGGAGGCTCCGGAAGCTCGGTTCCCTGTGAAAGGGCGGCATTTCTGTCGTACACGAAATCATTGTCGATGATGATGGTGTTGCCCAGGTTTATGTCGGTGATGGAACTGAGCATGTTCATCTTGAATCCGGTGGCTATGACGGTGATGCTGATTTTGTCTCCGACCTCGGGATTTTCGTCCAGCACGATACCGCGCTTGAAATTGTTCGCGTTTCCGGTGTATTCCTTGATCTGCTTGTTTATGGAATCCAGCTCACGCATGAACAGACCGTGGTCATTCTTGCCCACAGTGATGTTTATAAGCACGTTTTTCGCTGTTTTCAGGTCGAAGTCGTTCAGCAGGGGAGACTCCAGTGCGCCTTTTATGGCATCCTGTATCCTGTTTTCCCCGGTGCCGTGTCCGCAGCCCATCAGAGCCATGCCGCTGTTCCGCATCATGGTGCTGACATCCTGGAAGTCCACGTTTATGTGCCCTGCCGTAGTGATGATTTCTATCACGCCGCGTACTGCTGTTGCCAGAACCTCGTCCGCCTTCGGGAATGCGTCATGGACGAGCAGGTCCCCGTAGTACTCGTACAGCTTTTCGTTGTTTATGATGAGAAGGCTGTCCACGCATTTCTGGAGCTCATGTATTCCGTCTATGGCTTTGGAAAGGGATTCGTTGCCCTCGTTGAGGAAGGGGAGGGTGACTACGGCCACTGTCAGTATGCCGCTTTTCTTGGCCATGTCAGCTATTACCGGAGATGCACCGGTGCCTGTGCCGCCACCCATTCCGGCCGTGATGAAAAGCATCTGTGTCCCGGACTTTATGATGGCTGCATCTATCGCATCGGCGGCTTCTATGGCCGCATTCCTTCCCTTGGTAGGGTCGCATCCGGCGCCGAGACCGGCTCCAAGCTGCAGTTTTGAAGGTACGGAATTTTTCTGCAGGGCCTGGGAGTCAGTGTTGCAAACGATGAAGTCGCAGCCCCTGATCTTCTGTTTGTACATATAGTCCACGGCATTGCAGCCTCCACCGCCGACGCCGATGACTTTGATTATCGAATTTCCCGGTGACCAGTCTGTAGGTAATATCTCGCTCATTTCTGAAAAATTTTATCAGGTCAATATTTCTGTCAATATTTCTGTCAACAATTTCGTTCAACCGTTCCCGTTCAACCGGATTTTAATCCGGTTGTCTCCTTTAGAGCCGGTGTCAGACTTCATTGTCATCTTCGAACAGTTTCCTGTAGAACTTGTCGATATTGGTCCAAATCACGTTCGGCTTCTTCTTTTTTTCCTCGTCACGTCTCTTCTTCTCTTCCGCCTTTTCTTTCTTTTTCTGCTCTTTCTCTTCGTCCAGTTCTTCCTGCGACTTCTGCTCTATCTCACCCTTGGCAAACAGTTCCGGATTCGCCTCCTGTATCGGCTCCCTGTCTTCCCGGTCCTGCTCCGGCACCCCGGCTTCAGGCGCGATTCCGCCGTCCCGGTTTTCCTCACCGCTGCAGGCAGCACCGTTCTTCCCGAATGTCACCGTCTCTCCTACCGATACCATTGTCTCGCCCAGAACGCAGTCCGGAATCCTGTCGGTCTTGGCAGCCAGGATCAGACCGAGGCTGACGGCTGCATTGGTTTCGCGTATGGCATCGCATCCCAGATGTGATACGAGCTGGTGCTTCGGATAGCCGTGTCTGACATTGTAGCCGGACAATTCCTTTATGTAGTTGGCGCAGTTGGTCAGATTCGCTCCGCCTCCTGTCACCACGATGCCGCTTCTCAGGTTGTCGGCGAAACCGCTCTGCTCTATTTCATACAGCATGGCTTCCACGATTTCCTTCACCCTGTAGGTTATGATTTCGGACAGGTACTTGACCGGAAGCTGCTTGTTGGGCACGGCCTCGTTGGCATTGTTTATCTGTATGATTTTCTCGCTGAGTGTCTGAAGCTTGTCAGGCATGCATGCTCCGAAAGCCAGCTTTATGTTCTCCGCAAGTGTGTCCGTAATCATGCATTCGTTCCGTATGTCCGTGGTGACGGATATGCCTCCGAACGGTATTGCGGCGTAATGCCTCATGATACTTCCGTAATAGATGGACACTGATGTGGCCCCGCCTCCGAAATCTATCAGGGCCACCCCGTTGTCCATTTCTGCCGGTGTCAGGACGGCTTTTGCCAGGACTTCAGGGGTGAAATATTTCTTGACAATCCCGATTTTGAGATTGTTGAAGGCGACATCCAGGGCATGCAGGGCGCTTTTCTTACCTATGAATATCTTGAAGTTCCCTTCCAGGACATCGCTCGGCATGCCAATGATGTCATTTTCCACGAGCTGGAAATCCTCCTCCGTGGAAAAGGACTGGGCGACGGCCCCGAAGAGCACTTCCTTGTCCGGTTTGTCCAGGGGATAGCTTTCCAGGGCAGCGGTCTTGAGGGTGTTGATGTCCCCCTCGTTTATGCATTCTTCGTCATTCAGCGGCATGCGCGCCTTGCTGGTCACCTGATGGACGTTGTATTTCGGCATTCCGACCACTACCTGTGTGATCTTTATGTTCAGCTCCTTTTCGGCATCCCTTATCAGGGTTTCCAGCGGTTTGGTCACCTTCATGGAGTTGAAGACATAGCTGTTCCTGATTCCTTCCGAGGGAGCTTCCTTGTAATAGATCACCTGTATGTCATCCCCGTTGATGCGGGCTACTGTAAGGGCCACCTTGTATGACCCCAGATCGATGGCAACAATGTGTTTTTCATCCATATTCTTTTTCCTTTACTTGCAGATTATCTGTCTGTCATATCTTACATCCACTGTCCGGTAGCGGTCGTTGCCCCTGGCAGGGACGATGTTCGTATAGTAGCAGTCCATCAGTGCGAACTTTTCGGCGATCCTGTCCGGCTTGCCGAAGATGAATTTTTCCTTCCCTTCGCGCGGTATCAGGACCAGGTCGCCGTTTTCACGGACATGTATCTGTACTATATTGTCTTCCCATATCCTGTGCCCGTCCATGTAGCCGACGAGCCCGGTGAGCTGCTCCAGCCAGAGACGCTCCTTTTCCGATGCTGCCTTTCCTCTTGTCGTCTTGTCGAGTTCCAGCGGGATGTTCCCGTCTATGACCACCACATATCCGGATCTGCCGGGCCTGATAGGGAATATGTAGCCTTCCCTGTCCACGTAAAAGCCTTCCGACCCTTTCTGAAGACGCATTACAGGTTTTCTCTGCGTTATCAGTATGTGCAGCGTGCCGTCTTTTGTGCAGTATGCCTCGCTTTTCAGGACAGCGCTTCTGGAGTCAAGCATCTGTTCCATCCTGTCCAGATCCAGGTTCTCTACAGGGATTCCTTCCGTTTTCCCGTAATCTTCTGAAATGTATTCCAGGATGTCCTTTCCGGAGACAAACCTGCTTTCCGTACTGTCAGTAATACTCACTTCGATTCCGGAGCACAGGGTGCCGCTCCTGGCCGACCTGCTTATGCCCCATGAAACGGCCAGGCAGACCAGGATGATTCCCAGTGCGGACAAACTCAGTATTGTCCTGATTATTTTTCCGGATGAGTTCATTTTCCGTACCGTCTTTCCATCATTTCAGTTATCGGTCCTATGTATCTGTCAATATTTCCGGCCCCGAAAGTCACCAGTATGTCGATGTCTTCCTTCTCCAGTGTGTCCATCAGTTCCTCCTTCCGTATCAGGAGCTTGTCCTGCAGCCTGACTTTCCCGAATATGATATCCGATGTCACTCCGGGTATAGGCTCTTCACGGGCAGGATAGATGTCCAGGAGAATAAGCCTGTCAGCCGCGCCCAGGACATTCGCGAAGTCATCAGCGAAATCCCTCGTCCTCGTGTAAAGGTGGGGCTGGAATACTGCGGTGAGTCTTCTTCCGGGGAAGATATCCCTTATGGAACTGATGGCGGCGGCTATTTCTGCCGGATGATGCGCATAGTCATCCATGTATGCGTGCCCCGGCCTGTTGTAGTGCATGTCGAATCTTCTCCATACGCCGGAGAATGTACCGATGCCTTCCTTCACTTTTTCAGGATCGAGCCCGTAGGTCAGAGCTATCGAGGCTGCGGCAATACTGTTTTCGACATTCACCCATCCGGGCACTCCCGGCCTGCAGTCCTTTATGACTCCTCCCGGCCATACCAGGTCGAAGGTGAAATGCCCGCATTCGTCTTTTCTGATGCAGGCGGCATGGAAATCGGCTTCGGGATTGTCGTATGAATAGGTCATTATCCCGGCTCCGGTGTCTTCAGGACCTATTTCGAGTCCGTATTTTATGATAACGGTCCCGCTTACCTGTGAGGCGAATGCCCTGAAAGCCTCCTTCACGTGCGATATGTCCGAATATATGTCCAGGTGGTCCGCATCCATCGCGGTTATGACTGCGGTTTCAGGATGAAGCTGGAGAAAAGAACGGTCAAATTCGTCGGCTTCCGCCACTACCACGTCATTCCCGGCTGTCAGCAGGTTGGTGCCGTAGTTTTTCGAAATGCCTCCGAGAAATGCGGAACAGCCTTCTCCGCTGCTTTCGAAGATATGTGCCAGAAGTGTGCTTGTGGTAGTCTTGCCGTGGGTCCCCGCCACGGCCAGGCATCTCTGTCCTTCCGTGATTTCTCCCAGTATTCTGGATCTTTTAAGTACCCTGTATCCGTGTTCCTGTACGTAGACCAGTTCTCCCATGTCGTGGGGGATGGCGGGGGTGTAGACTACCAGAGTGTCGGACGGGTCTGCCGGAATGAAGGCCGTGTCGTCCGTGTAGTGCACCGGTATGCCTTCCTTTTCCAGTTCTGCAGTGAGGTCTGAAGGTGTCCTGTCATATCCCGACACGTTGCAGCCCTTGAACTTGAAATATCTGGCTATGGCGCTCATTCCTATGCCGCCTATCCCTATGAAATATATGTTTCTGTATTTTCCCATATTCCCGTTGTCTTTTCCGTTCAATTCGTTCTGTTTCCGTTCTCCGGCTATACTGTATATTTCTTCCACAATCTCCGCCGCGGCATTTTTCCTGGCAAGTGCCAGGATGTTCTTTTCCATTGTCCTGCACCTTTCCTCGTCGTTCAGGAGGGAGCAGGCAGCGGCCATCAGTTTTTCCGGAGCCTCTGAATCAGTCACAAGCATGGCCGCGTCCTTTTTCACCAGAGCCATGGCGTTATGTGTCTGATGGTCTTCGGCCACATTCGGAGACGGGACGAAAATCACTGCTTTACCTGCAGCGCAAAGTTCCGATACCGAACTGGCTCCGGAGCGCGATATCACCACGTCCGCCAGAGCGTAGGCCAGATCCATCCTGCCGATGAAGTCCGTATGACGTATGTGTTTCATCCTGTCTCCCGCCCCGGCAGCGAATTTGTCTGTTCCGGCCTTGTAGTATTTGCCGCATTGCCACAGGACATCCGTATTTTCACCTCCGGGGCAGCCGTCCTCCACCCATTTCATCACTGACCTGTTCAGCGTCCCGCTTCCGAGACTGCCTCCCACTATGAAAATATGTTTCTTCTCCGGGTCCATACCGTAGAACCGGACTGCTTCTTCCTTCATCTCAGGGGTGGCCGGAACTATTTCCTTCCTTATCGGATTTCCTGTCATCACTATCTTCCCGGCAGGAAAGAATTTCTCCATTCCGTCGTAGGCCACGCATATCCTGTCCACGTATTTTCCGAGAATCCTGTTTGTAAGTCCTGCATACCCGTTCTGTTCCTGGATCAGGGTCGGAATATTCTCCCTGGCGGCACACCAGAGCAGGGGAGCGCTCGCATAACCTCCCACACCTATGGCTACGTCAGGGCGGAAATCCCTGATTATTTTCCTGGCCATCCTTATGCTTTTCAGTATCTTGAACGGCAGCGCCAGATTCGCAAGTGTCAGCCTTCTCTGCAGTCCGGCTACCGGAAGGCCTATTATCCTGTAGCCTGCGGCCGGTATCTTTTCCATCTCCATCCTGCCCTCGGCTCCGACGAAAAGGATTTCCGTATCAGGATTCGCCGCCTTCAGACCTTCGGCAATGGATATGGCAGGGAAGATGTGTCCTCCCGATCCTCCGCCGCTTATTATTGCACGCAATGCTTTCTTTTCCGTTTTCATGATAATGTCTGATTATAGTCACCTGCTTCTCCGTCTTCGCTGTCCTCTCTGTCTTCCTCTGCCGTGCCGTTCTCCACACTCACTTCCGCGATCTGGGCATCGAGTTTCTTCCTGGCCAGCCTGCTTATGGAAAGCAGGACTCCGAAGGCTACGCTGAAACACAGGAAGGAACTGCTTCCGTGGCTGATCAGCGGCAGTGTCTGACCTGTCAGGGGACCGATGTTCACATTCACCATTATGTGCATGAATGCCTGTCCGGTTATCAGGAGGCACAGCCCCGCCACCGCGATTTTCGCGAAGCAGGTATCGCACAGCCGGACTATCATGCATCCTCTTGCCAGCACGCTAAGATACAGAATTAGAATGAATATACCGCCGGCAAGCCCGGATTCCTCCACGATGAACGAATACACGTAATCGCTGAATATCGCGAATACCGAATATTTCTGGGTG
Organism: Candidatus Cryptobacteroides intestinipullorum; assembly: GCA_018711225.1. GTDB lineage: Bacteria > Bacteroidota > Bacteroidia > Bacteroidales > UBA932 > Cryptobacteroides > Cryptobacteroides intestinipullorum. Next base: position 25,979 of record DVIP01000106.1, read on the forward strand.
CTGTTGCCGGGGCCTTTCCCCAGTATCCCGCCTTCCTTTATGGCAAGTTTGGCGCTTTCCGGCTGTCTTATCCTGTCTATGGCCTCCCTGTAGTCGTCACTCCATTTGTGCGTCCGGCCGTGTTCCTCTTCCACCATGGCCTGCCGGTTCTCTTCTTCTATGGTCTTGTATTCCTGATAGAGCGTGAGCCTGTTCATCGCCACTCCGATACGCGGTATGAATTTCCCTCCGGTGGCGGCATGAAGTCCCACGAACAGGCCTATCATGCAGATTCCTGCGAACAAAGCCCCGAAAATCTCCCTTTTTGGCATGCCTCCCAGGAAAATGATTACGAACATTATCAGCCCTGTGAACAGGGTGCTCGATATGCCTCCCTTGAACATGCCTCCGGCTACAATCAGTATCGGAAGATAGATATACATCACCCTTTTTGCCCACGGTTTTTCCAGAAAGGCAAGTTTCGGGGACAGGACAGCCAGGGCTTTAGGCAGCCGGAACGAATCCGCCTTGTAGGCATCTATCGCCCATGCCAGGTACATCACCATGGCCACCTTTATAATCTCGAAAATATATACCTGCTGTCCCGCAATCTTGAGTGCTCTTGTAGCCCCGTTTACCGTGATGGCGCCTATCCCCGATATCAGGCATACCAGCAGCACCAGAGACACGATAAAACCGAGGCTTGCCCCGGCCTTTATGAGAAAAAGATTCCGGAAATTGTATATGACAATGATTATCAGCATTCCTGCACATGCCAGCTTGAACTGCGAGAAGAAGATATCCAGTCTGGTGACATTCTCTTCGGCGGCTGCCAGGCTGGACGCGGAACCGAATATGGTGATGAGCGATATGATGATAAGCAGCATGACTATCATCCATATCACCTTGTCACCCTTGAAGTTGTCGAAGAAGTTCCATACCTTCTCCCTTACACTTCCGCTGTTCGGTGTCCCTGTATCGTTTGCCGTATATTCCATTGTCCTCCGAATGATTTTTTCGGCACCAGCGTGCCGTTTTCACGTGATTCCTAAAGATTCCTTACAGCTTCCTTGAACTGCCGGCCCCTGTCCTCGTAATTCTTGAACAGATCGAAACTTGCGCAGCATGGCGACAGCAGCACCACGTCTCCAGGTGCGGCTATCCTGCTGGCGGTATTCACGGCGTCTGCTGCCGATGTCACGTCATGCATCTCAGGCACGATGCCGCCGAAAGCTTCGTGTATCTTCGCGTTGTCGAGGCCCAGGCATATTATGGCCTTTACCTTTTCTTTGGCGAGAGGCTGCAGAGGTGTGTAGTCATTGCCCTTGTCGGTACCGCCGACTATCCATACCACCGGTCTGGTCTGGCACTCCAGGGCGTACCATGCCGCATCCACATTCGTGGCCTTGGAGTCGTTTATGTAGAGTACGTCTCCCACGCTCAGGACTTTTTCAAGCCTGTGTTCCACGGCCTGGAATGATGACAGCGCCTCCCTTATCTTCTCGTTGTCTATGTTCATGACCTTTCCTGCTATTGCCGCGGCCATCGAGTTGTAGACATTGTGTCTGCCTCCGAGTGCCAGTTCCTGAAGGAACATGTCGCATTCCCCTCCGTTGTAGCGGACTATCATCTTGTCGTCCTTCACGAAGGCGCCTTCGCTGACCTCGCCTTTCTGCGTGAACGGAAGTTTCTTCGCCTTCAGGACTATCTTGTCCAGATGGCTTATGGTGATTTCGTCATCCGAGCAGAAGATGAAGCAGTCATCCTTGTCCATATTCCTCGTGATGCGGAACTTGGCTCTCACGTAGTTCTCGAGATTGTGGTCATATCTGTCCAGATGGTCAGGGGTGATATTGGTGATGATGGCGATGTCGGCCTTGAAATCGTACATGTTGTCAAGCTGGAAGCTGCTCAGTTCCAGTACGTAAATGTCGAAATGCTCCGTAGCTACCTGCAGGGCGTAGCTTTTGCCGATATTCCCGCCCAGGCCTACGTTCAGTCCGGCGTTTTTCAGAAGATAGTAGATCAGGGAAGTCGTGGTGGTTTTCCCGTTGCTTCCCGTGATGCAGATCTTGCGCGCTTTGTCATATCTTCCGGCAAATTCGATTTCGGATATGATTCCGATGCCTGCGTCCCTGATTTTCCCGACTATCGGTGCCGAGAGAGGGATGCCGGGACTTTTTATCACTTCGTCTGCATTGAGTATCAGTTCTTCGGTGTGCTTGCCTGATTCATACGGAATGCCCCATTTTTCCAGAAGTGCGGTATATTTGCCGTCTATCCGGCCTTTGTCGGAGAGAAAAACGTCGAATCCCTTGACTTTCGCCAGAACGGCTGCGCCTGCCCCGCTTTCGCCGCCTCCCAGAACTACAATCCTTTTCATGATATTTCTTTTTTTTATCGTTCAATCTTTATCGTTCGAGGGTGACTCAAAAGTGACTTTTGGTCACCCTCAAACGTCTTTCTTCGAAAGACTTGACCCATCCTAACCCCCTGCGCC
>DVIP01000011.1 GCA_018711225.1 Candidatus Cryptobacteroides intestinipullorum
TCGCCATACACTCAAAGAGGTTGGCGATGTTGCAGAGGGGAAATATGATTGGAAAATCAAAAACGGACAAGGAATAGGAATATAATGCCCTACTTAAAGGCTTTCAGCAGAGAGCATATAAGATATTACAACCGTTTCCACATTGGCTTCCGGATATTCAGTTTGGTAATATTCGGTCAGGTCTTTATAAAGATAGATAGCACTTGGTGTTCTATCAACATCTTTTGTTTGAGTAGCATAGCCCATAAATACGTCAAAAGACAGATTGTCAATTGAGTTTTCTGCTTCATCTAAAAAAGTCCATTCTCCGTAACCGACTATTTGTGCATCTGGGGGAAGTACTTTATAAGACTCCGGCATTTCTTCTGGTGCCTTACTTTTACTCTGTATGATATACGGACCAAACACTTTGTTGTCATCCTGTAAGGCTATCCATTTAAGGGTAGCGTCTTCACCACGATAAAGCATATCGTGATAATCCAACGGAATAAGAGAGTTGTCTTTCAAATCCTGTTCAATGAGTTCTTTATTATCCGCATCTGCCGCGTATCTGTATTGTGGAAGTGAAGTATTTTCGTAAAATGCTTCCGGAATAAAATGTAACGGCAGGTTTTCCGAGTCTTTTTTATCTTTGGATATCACTTCAAGCAGTTCACGTTCTGTCCATGCAGGAGTTCCCATACTATAATCCAGATAGCTGGTTTCACTGATTTTTATCTGGTATTCATACCCTTTCTCAAACTCAAACCCGACGATGGAGCCGAAGGCTTCCCATTCATCGGACTGTCCTTTTTTTACAGCATAAACTTCCGACAGGTAATCAAGTCCGTCAGACCAAAGGACTCCCGGGACTTTCTCCGATGCGACAGTCAGCACATATTCATTATAGTCTGTTATTTTTCTGCCTTCCACATTGGTGTTATCGCAGCCTATAAGGCAGAATGTACATAAGAACGACGCCAATATCCCGAATGAACATACCGTTTTCATTATATATCAGTTTTAAAAGTCTCCTGTTTCGGGCAGTAAATATAATAAAATTTTCTTCCCGGGCATATCAAGCGGCTTCGGGGACAAAAAATGTGAAATTCATGTCATCGGGATTGCGGCCTGGCAGTCAGTTTGATGACCTGTACTCGTTCGGAGTGCAGCCTACGGCCTTTTTGAACACGACTGTGCGCATGTATTTCCTTCTCCCAAAGGATGGATTTGCCAAATATCCGGGACAACTATAATGAAATTCCATCAGACAAGGCCAGAAAACGGTATTCCCTGTCAAAAATCAGTAAAATAGGCACAAACTACCCGTTTATCGTTAAGTCTGCTTCCGTCAGAGCCGGTAACTTTGCATTGACAGAAAAAATGAATGATGGAAAATCAATAAATCAAATAAAAACAGAATATGAAAAAGTTGTTTTTAACCCCATTGATACTGTCGGCCGCTCTGATGACGGCAACGGCGTGCAGCGAAGACGGACCGGTAACAGACGGACAGGAACAGGCCACTCCCGGAGAAGAAGGAAACGAAGGCGGCAATAAAGAAGGAAACGTGGACGGAACGATTACTACCTCCATAGAAAGTTTCGATGAATATGACATAGTGTTCGTCGGTTATCCGATATGGTACGGCCACATGGCAACACCGATGCAGACTTTTCTGCACAGTCACGCCTCACTGCTGGCAGATAAGCGCATCGCCCTTTTTGCCAGCAGCGGAGGCAGCGGCATCAGCACATCCGGAAGGGATGCCGCTGCCCTCGTGCCAGGTGCCACGCTTGAAGAATCGTTGTTGCTTACTTCAAGTTCATCGGGCAATATGGAAACACGCATCCCGGAGTGGCTGGAAAGCCTTGGCGCAAGCCGTGAGGAAAAACTATGATGAAGAGACAGACTATGACATTGAATGATTTTCTTGAATTCGTGAAGACAGGGAAGCCCCTTGACACACCTGAAATCCATCAGCTGATGGACGACATGAGCAACGATGCCAGACGCATTACATTCAGACTGAACACAGCCTATCATACACCGGCCGAGGTGCGCTCGTTATTGTCCGAACTTTTCGGATATACGGTGCCTGACACGCTGCGTGTATTCCCTCCGTTCTACACGGACTTCGGCAAGAACATCCATGTAGGCGAAGGCGTGTTCATCAACGCCTGCTGCCATTTCCAGGACCACGGCGGAGTGACACTCGGTGACGGCTGCCAGATCGGACACAACGTAGTGTTCGCGACACTCAACCACGGGCTTGCGCCACAGGAGCGGGCATCTACCAGGCCAGCTCCTGTCATATTGGGCAAGAATGTCTGGGTAGGCTCGAATGCCACTATCCTGCAAGGTGTCACCATCGGTGACAATGCCGTGGTGGGAGCCGGTGCAGTCGTGACAAAGGATGTTCCTGCCAACACTATAGTGGGAGGTGTGCCGGCAAGATTCATCAGGCAAATCGAAGTCTGAAACACTGTCCGTTTTTGTGGTGTCGGCTCAGTCGCAACATAAAGTTGATGACAATCAAAATAAGATGAATGAAGTAAGGCAAAGTCATCATCCCGTCCGGGGTATATAACCGCACCGTATTCGGAAACCTCACCTGTCCTCCCCTGCCAGGAACTCTTTCCTGTATCTCAGCGGAGACTTGCCCGGATGATGTTTGAAAAAGCGGCCGGAAGTGGACGGATTCGGGAATCCGAGTTCGTAGGCTATGCGTTTGATATCCATACGGCTGTTTGCAAGCAGATTCTTCGCTTCGGAAATCACGGCTTTGTCAATCCATTCACACGCATACATGCCTGAGCAGGACTTGACAAGGGAAGAAAAATATTTGGGACAATACAGGGAAGACGGACTCGAAATCCGCTTTCAAAAAATGCCTCGAGATGAGCGCAAGTCATTTTTCACTATAACAAAGGCAATTATCGAATCTTCCTGGAAAAATAGTTTGGAGAAACTGACATTTTTGTAAATTTGCAAACGTCGGTTTGGCACGGAATTTTCACAAACCGCGCGAACTGAAAACAATGCCGGAATATTCCATCCCGACATTCTGATCCAAATTATTTAAATGACAAAAATGCCAGGAATTACAGGACATATCTCACAAGTAATCGGACCGGTGGTGGACGTACACTTCGACATTTCGGGAGAAGATGTCGCAAAAGCCCTGCCACGCATACACGATGCATTGACCATCAGGAAAAAGGATGGGAAAGAACTCATCCTCGAAGTCCAGCAGCACATAGGAGAAGACACCGTCAGGACCGTCGCCATGGACAGTACGGACGGACTCCAGCGCGGTATGGAAGTGACCAACACTTCCGCCCCTATCACCATGCCTGTCGGCGCCCAGATAAGGGGAAGGGTAATGAACGTGACGGGGAACGTCATCGACGGTATGGGTGAACTCGACCGCAGCGGGTCGCTTCCTATCCACAGGGAGCCGCCGAAATTCGAGGACCTCACCACCTCCCAGGAAGTGCTTTTCACCGGAATCAAGGTCATTGACCTGCTGGAACCGTACCTCAAAGGCGGTAAAATCGGACTGTTCGGAGGTGCAGGAGTAGGCAAGACCGTCCTGATCAAGGAACTCATAAACAATATAGCCAAAAAGCACAACGGATTCTCCGTCTTCGCCGGAGTCGGCGAACGTACCAGGGAAGGCAATGACCTGCTCAGGGAAATGATAGAGTCCGGAGTAATCAAATACGGTGACGAATTTCTGAAAAGCATGGAGGAAGGTCACTGGGATCTGTCCAAGGTGGACTACAGCGAGCTGCCGAAATCACAGGTGGCAATGGTGTTCGGACAGATGAACGAACCGCCGGGAGCACGTTCTTCCGTGGCCCTGTCAGGTCTGACCCTGGCCGAATCATTCAGGGACAGCGCAGGGGCGGACGGGCCGAAGGACATACTGTTCTTCATAGACAACATCTTCCGTTTCACGCAGGCAGGATCCGAAGTTTCCGCACTGCTGGGCCGTATGCCTTCGGCAGTGGGTTACCAGCCTACCCTTGCCACGGAAATGGGACAGATGCAGGAACGCATCACATCGACCAAAAACGGCTCCATCACATCCGTACAGGCTGTATACGTGCCTGCAGACGACCTTACGGACCCTGCACCGGCCACTACGTTCACGCACCTGGACGCGACCACCGTGCTGAGCAGGAAAATCACGGAACTGGGAATCTATCCGGCAGTGGACCCTCTGGAATCCACCTCACGAATACTCGATCCGAATATCGTAGGAAAAGACCATTACGAGATGGCCCAGAGAGTAAAACAGATACTCCAGAGAAACAAGGAACTGCAGGACATCATATCCATTCTCGGAATGGACGAGCTTTCTGACGAGGACAAGCAGACAGTGAACAGGGCACGCCGCGTGCAGAGATTCCTGTCACAGCCGTTCGCAGTGGCAGAACAGTTCACCGGAGTGCCGGGAGTGATGGTTTCCATAGAAGACACCATAAAAGGATTCAGGATGATACTGGACGGGGAAACCGACTACCTTCCTGAACAGGCATTCCTGAATGTGGGTACCATCGAAGAGGCCATCGCAAAAGGAGAAAAACTGCTTGCCGCAGCCAAGGCCGCAAAAAGGGACTAAGGAAGGAGCGGAATCATGAAACACGAAGGAGGAATACTTCTGGACATATCCACACCGGAAAAACATGTCACAGGACACATGGTGAACCAGGTGAAACTTCCGGGAAGAGCCGGCTGCTTCACGGTATTGCGCGGCCATGCACCGCTCATAACATCGCTTTGTGAAGGCGATATAGAATATACAGTAGGCGGAAATACCGAAACCGTACACATAAGGTCCGGTTTCGCCGAGGTGCAGAACGACACCGTATCCGTCTGTGCGGAAATTTAGGAGGAAACGGATGAACAGAATCATCAGACATATCCTTTCGGCCATCGGGGCATTCGCCATCACTGCAGCGGCATACGCTGCCGGTCCCGAACCAGGGACAGCACCGGAGGCAGAAGCCGCCGCACCGGCAGAGCCCGTGGAGGAAGCTCCGCAGATCGACATCAAGACCATGCTTTTCGGGCATATCGGAGATTCCTACCAGTGGCATATAACGAAAATAGGAGACAAGGACATAGTTATCCCCCTGCCTGTCATAGTACATAGCAGCACCGGCTGGCACTGCTTCATGTCATCAAAGCTTGAAGAAGGTCCGTACGAAGGTCTGTACTGCGCCGTCGGAGGAAAATATGACGGAAAGATAGTGGAAAAGGATGCAGAAGGAAACGAAGTCAGGCCGTTCGACATATCGGTCACGAAGAATGTGGCCGGACTCATGATAAACAGCGCCATAGTGCTGCTGCTGATTCTCGGATGCGCCAGATGGTACCGGAAGCATGACGTGCTGGAAGAGGCCCCTACAGGCATCGCCGCCGTCATAGAGCCGGTAGTGAATTTCATAAACGACGATGTAATCAAAGGTTCGATCCCGGAGGAACACAGCCGGAAATATGCCCCTTACCTGCTTACGGCATTCTTTTTCATCCTCGTAAACAACCTGATGGGCATAATCCCGATATTCCCCGGAGGTGCCAATACCACAGGCAACATCGCGATAACCCTTGTTCTGGCCCTGTGCACCTTCGTCGCAGTGAACCTGTTCGCCAACAGGCATTACTGGAAGGATATCTTCTGGCCGGACGTGCCGTGGTGGCTGAAAGTCCCGGTACCGCTCATACCGCTTACAGAATTGCTTGGGATATTCACCAAGCCGTTCGCCCTGATGATCAGGCTTTTCGCCAACATAATGGCCGGGCATGCCATCATACTCAGTTTCGTGTCGATAATCTTCCTCACAGTGAGGCTGGGGCCGGTAATCAACGGGTCCATGTCACTCGTGACAGTCATCTTCGGAATATTCATGGACTGCCTTGAACTGCTGGTGGCATTCATCCAGGCATACGTGTTCACCATGCTGTCCGCTGTCTTCATCGGACTTGCACACGAAGGCGGGAAACCGTCAGGAGAGGCTGCCGTTCAGGACAGCGCCGGGGAAACGGACGCAGTAGAATAACAAAGTATAACAATTCAAAACAAAGATATTATGTTACTTTCCACATTATTGCTTCAAGCTGCAGCCGGTGCTGCTCTTGGTAAAATAGGCGCCGCACTCGGCGCAGGACTGGTCGCCATCGGCGCAGGTATCGGTATCGGAAAAATCGGAGCTTCCGCAATGGAATCCATGGCCCGCCAGCCGGAAATGGCAGGAAACATACGTACGAACATGCTGATCATCGCCGCCCTGATCGAAGGTGTGGCCATGTTCGCAGTGATTGTCTGCTTTATAGCCGTAGTTTAGACAGGAGGTAGGAGATGTCATTGCTAATGCCTGACACTGGTCTGCTGTTCTGGATGCTGGTAATTTTCGCAGTAGTGCTTGCCGTACTCGCGAAATGGGGGTTTCCTGTGATTACCGCCATGGTCGAGAAACGCAGGAACTACATCAACGAATCGCTCGGCAAGGCCAGGAAAGCCGATGAGAAGATGGCTGGTCTCATGAAAGAGCAGGCTCGTATCATCAGCCAGGCCAGAGAAGAACAGAACAGGATACTGAAAGAGGCTGCAGAAGCCAGGAACAACATAATCAGGCAGGCTCAGGAACAGGCCAGGGACGAGGCGGCCAAACTGGTGGCCGAGGCCAGGGTCCAGATAGAAGCGGAAAAGGAAAGCGCACTGAGCCAGATACGCAGCCAGGTGGCCATGCTGTCAGTGGATATCGCGGAAAAGATTATCAGAAAGGAACTGTCCGGAGACAAGGAACAGAAAGAGCTTGTCGAAAGGATGGTGCAGGAATCCCTGAAGCTGGATGCGCCTGCCGCAAAGAACTGATTGCAGGATGATAAGGAGTAACGGAATGAATACAGGAATGGTATCTTCAAGGTACGCGGCTGCTCTGTACAAGTACGTCACATATACCGGAAACGGGGAGAAAGTATACAGGCAGGTACTCGCCCTGAACGAAAACCTTTCCGCCCTGCCCCAGCTGCGGAACATCATAGACAACCCTATGAATGTGCCGGATGCCAGGAAACTGGATCTGCTGGTGTCGGCGCTCGGGAAGGAAAAGATGGCGGACGAACTGCTGCGTTTCCTCAGACTGGTGATGAAAAAGAAAAGAACCAGGCTCCTGAGATTCATTTTCTACTCTTTCATCAGGCAGTACAGGGAAGCGAACAAGATCAAGACAAGCCGTCTGATTACGGCCACTCCTGCTCCCGAACTGGAAAAGAGGATTTCGGGAATAGTGAAGGAGCGCAAGGGGGACACCGTACTGTTCGAACACAGGGTGGATCCGGAAATCATCGGAGGTTTCATCTTCGACATTGACGGGCTCAGGCTCGATGCAAGTGTCGCCACACAGCTCAAGTCCGTGAGACGGCAGTTCATAGAGAAAAACAGGAGGATAGTCTGATCCCGTCCGCGGATGCAGGACGCCGGACTCTGCCGGAACAGCCGTCAGGACCGCCAGGACCGCACCCCGCATGAATGATACTGAAGAATTTAAACAGTCAGAACCGACATCGGATAAAGGATAAATATGTCACAGAATATAAGACCAAGCGAAGTTTCAGACATACTGCTCAGGCAGCTGAAGGAAATAGATACGGACCTCAAGTTCGAGGAAGTCGGAGAAGTGCTGCAGGTAAGTGACGGCGTAGTGAGAATCTACGGTGTGGACAATGCCGAAGCCAACGAACTCCTGGAATTTGAAAAAGGTATCAGGGCAGTCGTCATGAACCTCGAAGAAGACAATGTAGGAGCCGTGCTGCTCGGACCTACAGACCAGATCAAGGAAGGAATGACAGTCAGGCGTACCGGCCATATCGCATCAATCAATGTCGGTGACGGTATGCTGGGACGTGTGGTAGACCCTCTGGGCGTACCGCTCGACGGCCGCGGAAAGATAGGAGGGGAACTCACGGAAATGCCTCTGGAAAGGAAGGCTCCCGGAGTCATCTTCCGCCAGCCTGTGACAGAACCGCTGCAGACCGGAATCAAGGCCATAGATGCCATGATTCCTATCGGCAGGGGGCAGAGGGAACTTATTATCGG
>DVIP01000012.1 GCA_018711225.1 Candidatus Cryptobacteroides intestinipullorum
GTCAATGCTCAGGTCACAACTTCCGCCATAAGCGGAAAGCTCGTTGACAATGAAGGTCCTGTTCAGGGAGCCGCAATCATTGCGGTACACACGCCTTCAGGCTCTCAGTACACGGCTGTTTCCGACAAAAACGGTAACTACCGTATCAACAACATCACCCCTGGTGGACCGTACACGGTGACAATAGAAGTTCTTGGCTACAGAACTGTCGAAAATACCGGAGTCTATGCTCCTCTGGGGGAGACCATCTCAATCAGCAACACTCTCGAAGTAGAGGCTTTGGGACTTGATGCTGCCATCTTCACCGCTAACGTAGACGAGGACATGAGTGCTATGGGCGCAGGTGCCGGAACAGCAGTAAGCCAGAAAACCATGAATGCTCTGCCTACGACTTCACGTGCGCTGAATGACGTACTGAAACTTACCCCGCAGTCTTCTACTACATCAAACGGTCTGGCCATCGGAGGAGGAAACTACAGATCATCATTCGTGACTGTCGACGGTGCCGCGTTCAACAATGCATTCGGTATCGGGCAGAACCTTCCTGCAGGCGGTGCGCCTATCTCAATGGACGCCCTTGAGCAGCTCTCCATCAACATCACTCCGTTCGATGTCCGCCAGTCCGGCTTCACGGGAGGTGCAGTGAACGCAGTGACCAAGAGAGGTACCAACGAGTGGCACGCTTCCGTATACAACTACTATACAAGCGATGTCGTGACAGGTAGAAGAGTGGGAGACACTGAACTTACTCTCAACAAGTCTCTCGACAACACCATCGGTGCAACAGTCGGAGGCCCTATCATCAAGGACAAGCTCTTCTTCTTCCTCAACTTCGAGTATCAGCTCGACCAGGACCCGGGTTCAAATGCGCTTGCAAGGCCGAACGACCAGGCAGAATGGGGAGGCGACACACAATATCACAGGCCTACGGAAGCCTTCCTGAACAAGGTTTCCACTTATTTGAAAGATACCTACGGATACGAGACCGGGCCTTATCAGAACTATAACCTCAGTACTCCCGACTGGAAACTGATGGCCCGCGTGGACTGGAACATCAACGACAACCACAGGCTGAACATCCGTTACAGCCAGACTATGAACAAATATTCGTCTGACCCGTCCACTTCCATCAGCCCATTGAAAAATGTATATAACAGGAACGACTACAGCCGTACCTCTGACTACTCGATGACATTCAAGAACTCGAACTACTATCAGGAGCAGAACTTCATCTCCCTGGCAGCAGAGTTGAATTCATCCTTCCTCGACGGAATGGTAAACAATATGTTCCGCGCCACATGGTCCCACCAGTACGAGCCTCGTTCATGGGACGGGGATCTTTTCCCGACAGTGGATATCCTCGAATATATCGACGCTGACGGAAACACTGAAAACGGTGCCGAAACACCTACGGTCATGACTTCATTCGGTCTTGATCCGTTCACATACGGCAACCTCCGTGACGTGCATACCATCACTCTTACAGATGAGGTGAATATCGTTAAAGGCATCAACAACATCACAGCAGGCGTACAGTTCGAGTATGACCTCACCAAGAACGGTTATATGCAGGGCGGCGCCGGCTACTATGTATACAATTCATGGGAGGATTTCGTAAATAACGCGACACCAGCCGCTTTCGCCATCACCCATCCGAACAACAATTCGCTCACACAGGAATATCCGAGCTTTGCCTACAACCAGACATCGCTCTACCTTCAGGACGAGCTGAACATAGCCGACAACTTCAAGCTTACCGCAGGTCTCCGTCTGGAAATCCCTGTATATCCGGCTCTGAAGAACAATTACAACAAGGAATTCTCAGAACTGGCAGCGACTTCCCAGTCATTCAACGGTCTGGCAACCGATGACATGCCTAAGGCAACGGTGAACTTCTCGCCGCGTATCGGCTTCAACTGGGATATTCTCAACAACAGGAAACTCGTCCTCCGCGGAGGTTCGGGTATCTTCACCGGACGTATTCCGTTCGTATGGATAGTTTCCGCCATCGGAAACAGCAACTGCATCCAGGCCCAGTATATAGCTGACGCCGGCTCAGAAATGGATATGCCATCGTTCCATACGAACATCGACGAGATACTTGACGACCTGTATGGCGGCAGCTTCACACAGCAGGATCTCTATGCACCTACTTCTCCTACCATCATGGACAAGAACCTGAAGATGCCTTCATCATGGAAATCTTCCCTTGCCCTCGATGCAAGGCTTCCATGGGACATCAAGGCCTCTGTCGAAGGTATTTACAGCAAGGACCTGACTTCCGTGAAGACATACCGTCTCGGCTATACCAGGGATGAGAACGGCATGCAGCTTCCTGGTGAACCTACAACGAGGGCACACTGGACAAGCGAAAATATCAAGAACAGCGAAGGAGGTACAATGTACCCTTACTATCTCACCAACAGCGATGTGAACGGTTACTATGCTTCAGTTACCGCACAGCTGCAGAAGGACTTCCATTTCGGTCTCTCCCTCATGGCAGCATATACTTACAGTGATTCCCAGACTCTTGGTGAAGGATGGGGTGACCAGGTATCTTCCGCATACAGTGCCATGAACTACAGCAAGGACGGTTCAAACGTAGCCGAACTCGGACATTCCGGCTTCGTACCGCCACACAGGTTCATCGCCAACATCAGCTACAGCGTGAACGAGGGCAGATGGGGAACATCCACATTCGGCCTCTTCTATGAAGGCTATAACCTCTGCTATGTAGGAAACTACTCTTATTCACGCCTGTCCTATACGATTTCAAATCCTTCAGGATATGCTCTGGCAGATGACTATGGTGCACAGCAGATGATTTATATCCCTACAGAGGCTGACCTTGCACAGATGACATTTGCCGATGCCGCCAACAAAGAGGCATTCGCAGAATTCGTGGCAAGCGACAAATACCTTAGCAAGCACAGGGGCGAATACATGAAGAGAGGTTCAGTAGCCGCACCTTGGCAGAGCCGCTTCAACTTCAAGTTCACACAGGATTTCCACTTCCCGGTAGCGGATCAGATCCACACTATCCAGGTAGGTCTGGACATCAACAATGTGGCCAATCTTCTGAACAAAAACTGGGGTCTGACCGACAGGGTGAACTCAGACAGGGTCCTCACTTACGATGCTGACACCAAGACATATACTTACACTCCTCGCGAATGGAGCAAGTATGCCAACTCATACAACACCTGGAACATGCTCCTGAGCGTACGTTACTTCTTCTAATAGCAGTAACATATCATAAAATCAAAGGATGGAGGCCATCGGTCTCCATCCTTTTTCATTCTCCGGAGGGCACTTGATTTTCCTCCGTTTTTTGTCATGGCATACAAAGTCTTGCAGGAATATCACAATGAAATTCCGGTTTCAATATTGTTTTATAAAAAAATGCCTATATTTGCAGCCAGAAATGTGGAGAGATTTGGCTGCTTGCAACCACACAAAAAAATGCTAAAAAGAAATCGCACGCATGTGCCTTGCATTCAATTTTTAGATATGTTTTGTGCTCCTCATTTCTGAAGGGGCATTTTTTATGTCCCGGATCGAAGGAGTTGTTTACAGACCATTATTTTTATTGATTATGGCATATCTTTTCACATCGGAATCAGTTTCCGAAGGCCATCCGGACAAGGTGGCCGACCAGATTTCAGACGCGATACTGGACGAATTCCTCCGCCAGGACCCGGAAGCGAAAGTAGCATGCGAGACTTTCTGCAGCACCGGACTCGTAGTAGTAGGAGGTGAAGTAAGGTCGGAAGACGCATACGTGGACATACAGAATGTAGCCAGAAGGGTCATCAACAGAATAGGCTACAACAAGGCTGACTACATGTTCGACGGCAACTCATGCGGAGTGGTTTCCGCTCTTCACGAGCAGTCCCAGGACATAAACAGGGGTGTGGTGACCGAAAACGAGGACGAGCAGGGTGCCGGAGACCAGGGCATGATGTTCGGCTATGCATGCAATGACACTGCCGAATACATGCCGCTTCCGCTTGCACTTGCGCATAAGGCCCTGATGATTCTCTCCGATATACGGAAGAAGACTCCGGAAAAAATGCCTTACCTGAGGCCGGATGCCAAATCCCAGTTCACCATAGAATATGACGATGCCACCCACAAGCCTGTCAGGGTGCACACGATAGTCATTTCCACCCAGCACGACGAATTTGTGCCTGAGGAATTGGGAAAAATGACCTACACCGAGGCCTGCGCCCAATACGGACAGGACAGGGTGGACGCAGCCATGCAGGCCAAAATCAGGAAAGACATACAGGAAATCCTGATTCCGGAACTTGTTGCCGGGCTCCCTTCAGAGACGGCGGCACTGTTCCATGACAACTATATCCTGCACGTGAATCCTACCGGAAAATTCGTGATAGGAGGCCCTCACGGAGATACCGGACTGACAGGAAGGAAAATCATAGTGGACACTTACGGAGGAAAGGGAGCGCACGGCGGCGGAGCATTTTCGGGGAAAGACCCGTCCAAAGTAGACCGGTCGGCAGCCTATGCGGCCAGATATATAGCCAAGAACATGGTGGCAGCGGGTCTGGCTGACGAAATGCTGGTCCAGCTGGCTTACGCCATAGGAGTGTCTCAGCCGGTAAGCATATATGTGAACACTTTCGGCACTGCTGCCAAAGATGCTTCAGGAAAGCAGATAAGCGATTCCTGCATAGCAGAGCGCATCCACAAGCTGTTCGACCTGAGACCTGCAGCAATTATCAGGAAATTCCAGCTTAAAAAACCTATCTACGAACCTACTGCCGCCTACGGGCATGTGGGAAGAAAGCCGTACAAGGACGTAGTGGAAATCCGCCGGCACGGAAAGGCAAGTCAGGAAGTAGTGCAGTTCTTCGGCTGGGAGCTGCTCGACTCTGTGGACATGATAAAGAAAGAGTTCGGTCTCTGATGAAGATAGGAAACATAGAATTCCGGGACAAGCCTCTGTTCCTGGCACCTATGGAAGACGTGACCGACGCATCTTTCCGATTCGTGTGCAAGGAATTCGGGGCGGACATGATGTACACTGAATTCGTATCTTCCGACGGGCTGATAAGGGATGCGCGGAAATCATTGGCCAAACTGCTTACATACGATTATGAAGCTCCCATAGGCATCCAGATTTACGGGAATATTCCGGAAGCGATGGTAGATGCGGCCAAAATGGCGGAACAGGCTGCGGAGATTGTCGGAGGACACGGAGCAGACCTTGTCGACATCAATTTCGGATGTCCGGTGAACAAGATTGCCCGCAGAGGGGCGGGATCCGGCATGATGAAAGAGCCTGACAAGATGGTAATGATTACCCGCATGGTAGTGGATGCCGTAAAGCTTCCGGTCACAGTGAAGACCAGGCTCGGATGGGACGAAGATTCCAAGATAATAGTAGAATTGGCAGAAAGGCTGCAGGATGCAGGAATCCAGGCACTGACAATACACGGACGGACACGCTGCCAGATGTACAAGGGTGAAGCGGACTGGACACTCATAGGGAAAGTGAAGGAAAATCCCAGGATTCACATTCCCATTATCGGCAACGGGGACATAGACTCTCCGGAGAAGGCCGGGGAATACTTCGGGCGATATGGAGTGGACGGAATCATGATAGGCAGGGCCACTTACGGACACCCGTGGATTTTCAGGGAGATCAGACATTATCTGGACACCGGGGAACTGCTTCCGCCCATGTCTGTCCGTGACAGGGTGGCGCTTGCCAAAAGACATCTGGCCAAATCCATCGAAGTGAAGGGGGAAAAGGTAGGCATACTTGAGATGAGACGCCATCTTTCCGCCTATTTCAAGGGATTGGCGGACTTCAAGGAAACGAGACTCAGGCTGGTGACATTGACCGATCCGGAAGAACTGTACAAGACGCTTGACTATGTCGGCGAGCGCTGGGGACAGCCGGAACAGGCGGATTGCAAATCCGCCTGAACACAGATAAACGTTCCGGCAGATTTGAAATCTGCCGGAACATGCGGAACCGACAGAATAAAAGAAAAAAGATGATAGACAACATTTTACTTGCACCATACTATCTGACCCTGAAATTCAGGCACTTCCTGTACGACCATGGAATAAAAAAATCATCCAGGGCCGATGTCCCTACCGTCTGCATAGGCAACATAACCGTAGGCGGCACAGGGAAGACACCGCATACCGAACTCACAGTGAGGACATTGCTCTCCATGGACAAATTCAGGGGGAAAAACATCGCGGTCCTGTCCAGAGGCTACAGACGGGAAAGCAAAGGCTTCCAGCAAGTGACTACAGGCAGCAGCGCCGCATTCTCCGGGGACGAACCGCTCCAGATAAAGAACAGATTCCCGGGAATAACGGTGGCTGTGGACGCCAAAAGGACGGAAGGCTGCGAATTTCTGAGCCATCCCGAACGGCTGAAAGCATCCAGAAAGAACAGAAAATGCGCAGACAAGAACTTTCCAGCCGCAGACATCATCATACTGGACGACGCATTCCAGCACAGGGCTCTGAAACCGGACCTTTCTATACTTCTCATTGACTACAACAGACCTGTTTTCCAGGACAGGCTCCTGCCCCTCGGACATTTGAGAGACATACGGGAAAGGACATCTGCCGCCGACATCATAATCATCACCAAATGCCCGTCATTCATAGACAGTGAAGAAAAAGAAAAATGGATAAGCGCCCTCGGAATCGGGAATTTCGATACGGACAGCCTCAGCGGCACGAACAGACAAGGCCGCAGACAGACAATCCTTTTCTCCACCATAAAATACTGCGATGCCGTCCCGATATTCCATGACGCAGACCAGAGATATCTTTATGCCCGCCGGGCAATAATGTTTTCCGGCATAGCCAATGACACCCCGTTGAGATCATATCTGGCAGGGAAATACAAAATAGCGAAACATATAAAATTCGGAGACCACCACAAATTCACCGGATCGGACATCAGGACCCTTGAATCAGCCTCCGGAGACGAACCTACAGCCATACTTGTCACCACCGAAAAAGACAGCCAGCGACTGAAGGATATGGGAAAAATACCCGGAACACTCTCAGCCAGAATGTTCCAGGTACCGATAGAAGCCGTCTTCACTTCAGAAAAGGAAGACCTTATTTTCCGGAATCATCTGAAGAATCTTCTGTAAGGATTTCGTTCTGGACCTGCACGGAAGCATCGTGTATCGCATTGAACACCGTGGAAACGAATTTGGCCGGAAGGCCGAGTTCGGCACCCTTGGCTATGGCCTTTTCCAGAAGTTCATCCCACCTTCCCGTCTGCAGAATGGCAATATTGTTGTGCTTCTTGTACTCACCTATCTGACGGCTTACGGCCATTCTGGAACCGAGCATATACAGAAGGCTGTCATCTATGACATCTATCTTGGCTCTGAGCTGGTGGATATTCTCCTTATATTCAGGACTGTCCGAATCGCTTTCCCTTACCACTATCCTGTCCATGAGATCCGAAAGCTCCTTGGGTGTAAGCTGCTGCTTGGCATCGCTCAGGGCGCAGGTCGGATCGCAGTGGCTTTCTATCATCAGACCATCCAGACCGAGATCCATGGCAGTCTGAGAAATTTCCTGAAGATACTGCTTGGCCCCGCCCATGTGACTCGGATCACAGAAGAACGGCATATCGGGATAGCGCGTCCTCAACTCTATGGCTATCTGCCATTCCGGCCTGTTCCTGTACGGAATCTTCTCCGATGTCGAAAATCCCCTGTGTATGACACCGAGTTTTCTGACACCTGCCTGGTTAAGCCTTTCCAGAGCGCCTATCCACAGATCCAGATCAGGATTCACGGGATTCTTGACAAGCACCGGAATATCCGTATCCTTCAACGCATCAGCTATTTCCTGCACCAGGAAAGGGTTGGCCGTCGTCCTGGCCCCAATCCAGACCATATCCACACCGAATTTCATGCAATCGAAAATATGCTTTTCGCTTGCCACCTCCGTGCAGATTTTCATCCCCAGCTCGTTCTTTACTCTCTGAAGCCATTTGAGTCCCTGGGTCCCTACTCCTTCGAATGTATTCGGATGAGTTCTCGGCTTCCATATTCCGGCACGGAACACGCATACACCCAGCGACTTAAGTCCTCTGGCAGTTTCCATTATCTGGATTTCGGATTCTGCACTGCACGGGCCAGCTATCAGGAGCGGCCTCCTTTCATTGAACAGATTGAACAGGTTCCATTCCTTCAGCGGAAGGATGTCTAGTCTCTTTTCCATAATATTGTCTGTTTTATATCGTTAATTCAATTCGGCTGATTGTTATTATACTTTAATGATTTCTTCGAAATCCCTTTCCATTCCCGTTGAGGGTGACTCAAAAGTGACTTTTGGTCACCCTCAAACGTCTTTCTTCGAAAGACAGGACCCATCCTAACCCCCTCTGCTCGCTTTCGAATGTCCACAGGACATTCTCATAAACCGCTCTCGACCCCTGTCAGGGGGACTGTGCGACTCCCAGTCGCGGAACTATCTTATAATCCTCTTTATCCTGTTGGCATCCTCTATCAAAGTCCTGATACCGTCCTCATCGAACCCGTCTATCGCCGCCCGGAAAGCGCTCATCTTCTCCATGTATGTATCTATGACCTTGAGAAGATTCTCCCTATTCTGGGAAAATATCGGCACCCACATGTCCGCATTGCTTTTGGCCAGCCTGACAGTCGAAGAAAAGCCTCCCGATGCGAGGTCGAATATGTGCTTCTCGTTCTTTTCCTTGTCCAGAACAGTCAGAGCCAGGGCAAATGATGTGATGTGTGAAATATGGGACACGTATGCGGTATGTACGTCATGGCCGGCGGAATTCATGTATATCATCCTCATATTCAGGCAGCCATACAGTTTTTCAGCCAGATGCACTGATGACGGGGCCGATTCCTCCTGGTCGCAGATTATGCAGGCCCTTCCGTCGAAAAGACCGGACATCGCAGCCCAGGGACCGGAATACTCCGTTCCGGCCATAGGATGTGTAGCCACATAATGCGTCCTCATCGGATGATAGTGCACGGTTTTCGCCAGCTGCTCCTTCGTAGAACAGACATCCAGGACAGTCTTGCGGCACACTCCGACAGTGTTTTCCTCCGCCCTGAACATGTCCAGAATCTCCGGAAGCATCCTGACAGCCGAACCGACAGGCACAGCCAGCACTATCAGCTCGCACTCGCGCACACATTCCTCTATCGACACCACCCTGTCCACAAGTCCGATTTTCTGTGCCGCGGCAGCATTCACGCTGTCTGCCTCCACACCTGTCAGAGAGTCTGCAAACCCCCTTCTTTTCAGGTCAATAGCCATTGAACCCCCTATAAGGCCCAGTCCGATAATCCCGATTTTCATTTTCTCGTCTTTTCCGTAAACTTCCATTCCTTCCGTTTCCCGACGGCAGTCATCATTGACGCAGACACCGGCACGGAATCATTTCAACAATGCGGCAATCTTCTCCGCCGATTTTTCCAGGACTTCAGGTTTCGCGCACAATGAAATCCTGATATAATCCCGTCCGTTCTTCCCGAAAATAAAGCCAGGTGTAATGAAAACTCCCGCTCCGTACAATATCCTGTCGGATACCTGCTCTCCGAAAGAGGCTTCGGATTCCGGAGACAACAGCCTGTTGCCAGGTGCAATCCTGCCCCACAGGAACATGCCGCTGCTCGCGTGGTCATATCCCGCGCCGACAATATCGAATATCCGTCCGGCAAGTTCCCTGCGTCTTCCGTACTCTTCGTTCAATGCCCTGAACCATTCCGGACCGCTGGCCAACGCCGCTACAGCCGCTTCCTGCAGAGGCTTGAACATACCGGAATCCATCTGGCTCTTCACTTTCAATATCTGAGAGATGATTTCCTGATCCGCGGCCACCATTCCTATCCTCCATCCGGACATGTTGTGTGCCTTGCTCAAGGAGTTGAGTTCCAGACAGCAATCCTTTGCCCCCGGCACCGACAAGATGGAAATAGGATTATCGTTCAGGATAAAGCTGTAAGGATTGTCGTTGCATATCAGGATGCCGTGCCTGCGGCCGAAATCCACGAGCCTCGTATAAAGCTCCATCGTGGCAGGAGCCCCTGTAGGCATGTTGGGATAATTGGTCCACATTATCTTCACTCCTTCAAGGTCCGTCTTCTCCAATGCATCGAAATCCGGCTGCCAGCCGTTGTCCGCCTTCAGGTCATACGGAACAAGCCGGGCCTCGGCCAGAGCCGTAGCAGAAGAATATGTAGGATATCCGGGGTCCGGAACCAGGACCTTGTCACCCTTGTCCAGGAACGCCAGGGATATCAGCAGGATGCCTTCCTTGGACCCCGCGAGCGGCTGGATTTCCTTAGACGGGTCGAGGGTGACCCCGTAATACCGTTCATACCACCCGGCAAAAGCCTTGCGTAGCTGAGGTATGCCGGTATAGCTCTGATATGCATGGTTTCCAGGCATGGATGCAGAACTCTTCAAGGCTTCTATCGCTTCTGCCGGAGGCATTCCGTCCGGAGCGCCTATTCCGAGATTGATCACCCTGTCTTTTCCTGCGGCTTCCCTTTCCGCGTTCATCCCGTCTATTTCCTTAAGTTTGCGGGAGAAGTAATATTCCTGGACTGATTCTGTCCTGTGCGCCGGTCTGATTATCATTGTCTTTACAGTCTTTATAATATTATTCGTTTGACATCAGTTGAACTTATGCCATGTCCATGCGGCGATTTGCTATATGGCAGCCTCGTATTCGCCGAGAATATTCAGGTCGTCCATCAGAGGCCTCACCGCAGATATTGCCTGACTGTATCTGAGATAATTGTCAAACTTGATATCCGCATAGAAAAAGTACTGCCATGATTTGCCGGGTATCGGAAGCGACTGTATTCTGGTCAGATTCATATCATAGAAAGACAATATGGTAAGTATCTGCGCCAGGGAGCCGGCCTTGTGCGGAAGCGTGAAACACAGCGAAACCTTGTTGACCTTTTCCTTAGGTATCGTTATCCTGTCGTCCAGAATGAGGAATCTGGTGAAATTCTGCTTGTATGTCTCGATACTTTCCTTCAGGATTTCAAGGCCGTAAAGGTCTGCTGCCAGGACCGATGCCACGGCACCCACGCCCTTGAGTTTCTGGCCGGCGACATCGGCCGCGCTTTTGGCGGTATCTTCCGATTCGACAAGCCTTATCCACGGGTATGCCTGGAAGAACGGTCGGGTCTGGTTTATCGCCATGTAGTGTGTCCTTACCTCCTTGATATCTTCTATCTTCTGCCCCGGCATGGCCATAAGGTTCTGCTGGATGCGCAAAAAAACCTCGCCTTTGATTTTCACGTTATATTTCCGCAGAAGTTCGAAGTTCGGCAGGAGTCCTCCGGAAACAGTATTCTCTATGGCCATCACCGCCGCATCCGCGTGTCCCGTATCCATGGACCTGTAAAGGTCATCGAAAGTAGGGCACTCCACTATATCCGGCGTCCTGCCGTCGTATTTCTCATAGAATATCCGTGCCGCCTGCTCGTGGAAACATCCGTGGTATCCCTGTATCGCCACACGTTTCCTGTTTTCTGTCTCAGTCATATCCGTATTCTCTAAATTTCGATTTCTTCGTAAACTCTTTTCATTTTCGTGTCACCCTCCGAATCCTCTTCTTTCATTTCATCGGATACACGTCAAATCAAAAAGAGCTGCCCGAATCCGGACAGCTCCAACATAAATCCCTTTATTATATTGTACACAACATACCGCCCGGCTATTTACCTTTTATGGAAATAGAAATAAAAATAACCGTATGCGCTAAATCGTGTATTCATATCTCAAACACCGAGGACAAATATACTAAAAAATTTTTCATGACAATATAATATATCTATTTTTTCGCATTTCCGGCCTTATCTCCCGAATATCATTCCGCCGTCACCACCTTTACGCCGTCTTCCGGATATTCCGCCATATAGAACGGGAAATAGCCTTTATACATGTCTGAACCGTTCTCTTCATAATAATAGACCACGTCCCTTACCGGAGTGAAATGCTGGACATTGCTTTCCCCTTTTTCAAACATGACAGATCCTATATGATTTATAAGAAGATAATGGTCCAATCGGTGTGCATCTGAAACATTGTCTTCGTTAAGATAGTATTTCAGCGCATAATCGAGATATACACGATCCTGCAGCACCTGATCTTCAAAAGTGATGGTCGGGCCTTCGGAACCGTCGGGCACATCGAAAGATTCATCCGGAAGCGGATAAAAACCATTGAGAGTCGCATAATAAATGGATTGCGGGCAGTCCCATATAACGAGATCCGGATCTATCGTAAAACTCGGTTTGTAATTCAATTTCGTGAAATAGAATATCTTGTCCTTCACATCTGACGGACCGTCCACCAGTCTCGCATCCACCCGGAATTTCCCGTAGTCGTTCAATGTTACGTTCGCTTCCCAATCGTTTTTCTTGGAAACGGTAATATTCTGGTAATCGCCGTTTTCATAATGGATATCCCCGATAGAGAATTCCACATGTGCATCCGGATATGCAGGATGTTTGTACTGCCATTTGATTGTATACGTATTGCCGACATTGACTACTGACGGATAATAAAGTTCTTCTTCAATTTCCTTTATTTCATAACCCAAGAGACCCTCTCCGCTCGTGCCTCGCTCTTTCCCGTCCTTTCCATACAGGATGACCGTAATATCACACTTCCCCGTATCTGTAAATGTAATGTCGAACGTATCTTCTGACGATGCCTTCTCTATATCCGTTCCCGTACCGTCCGTGTAGTCTACTGTAAGGCCGTACGATATCCCCTCCATCGGCTTGACACTTTCGAATGGCTTGATCTTTATCCGGTAGTCTGTTCCAGTATACAAAGTCCGTCCTGTCACCTTGGTCTCCTTCCCGTCCCCGACAGAATATATTTCATATTCCAGGTCATCTATAGGACGAAGCGGGTACAATTTCGATAAATCTTCTTTATCATATCGCGTCAAACCACTCCAATATCCACCTACATTTGCTGTTGTAATTTCATCCGACGGTCGCATAATAGTATTAACTTTATCATCGTTAGTTTCTGTTACATGAGACGTAAATTCATCAGAATCTTTCAGCCCTATAAGATGTCCTATGGCATGCATTATGGCATATCTTCGTTGGGAAGGATCAAGATACTCCCATATATAGTATCCTGTATTTATTGTAATACGCCCGTTGAGATTTCCTGTCAAAGGTGTTACAGTCACAAGAGCTGAGCCGAAAGCAAATGTCGGAGTAGAAGTCACTTCAATAGCAGCATTTGTCCCGCCAGGATAGGAAGCTGTCGTACTGAAAAAGATATTGCAATCATCTATGGAGTTCCATTCCGATATGGCTTCTTCCAGAAGCATATCACTGTTACTCATGGCATCCATTTGGTATTTGTCAATATGGATCTGTTGCTGTTCTCTGGCAAGTCTTATACTCTCTGCATTGATTCTTGTCTTAGGTACGGATCTACAGTTCATCAATTCGTTCTTATAAAATATAAATTCATTCGAAACAAGATAGTATTCGTCATATACCCGGACAGCCGTAGTGTCATATCCCCAATCGGCCAAAAGCTGCATATCCTCAGTATATGCATCCTCTGTCTTTGACAATCCGGATTCATCCAAAGTCTTTTCATCAGCAAGTTCTTCCACGCTGCAGGCCATAAACATGCATGCCATTGCCGCAAGAATCAATAAAAGGTTTCGTTTCATTGTACTATGATTTTTAAATGGGTTATTGTATCTTTTCAAGATTTCCGTAATAGTAATATTTGTGTGTCGCGCCAGGATCATTGACATGCTTTTTTACTACATTTAAACGGTATTTTGAAGAATAAAATGTCCGGTTATTTTCTGCCTGATATAATTTCAGACGAAATTCGTAATTTCCCTCTTCAGGAATGATAACATCAAGCTGCCTATGATAATCATGTATGTTTCCTGGATAATAATCCGGATCCCATTCGTGTTCAAGAGAAAATAGCCCGTCAAAGTATTTTTCGTCTTTATCATTTGTAATTACAGGAGAATTGAACTGATAATCTATGTCTGCTCCTGCTTGAAATTCAAGATTTTCCCCTTTAAACATCTCAAATGACGCATCGACACGTTTTTTAAATATGGTATCATTAGGGATATTATATGCCATGTGCATAAAATACACATCACTGGCCCCGGTACCTTCCCCTCCCCATAAATCAACGGCAGAATACAATTCCACGACTGGTGTTTCTTCAGACGGCGTCTTTTTTTCGGACTTTTCGCTGCAGGCCATGACTGAACATGCCATGGCGACAAAAATCAATAAAAGGTCTCGTTTCATGGTATTATTATTTATGTGATTATTGTATCTTTTCAAATTTTCCGGCATAATAGTATGGATATTCAGCTTCTGCCGGGCGGTCCACGCGTTTCAGACTTAATCGGTATCTGGGCGAATAAAAGGTAGTATCTTTTTCCGTCTGGTGGAATTTCAGACGAAATTCATGTTCGCCGTCCTCCGTTACGTCAAAATCGATTGGACGAAAGAAATCATGGTGAACAACAGTCCAGATCGGGTACCATTCCAATTCAACGCCAAAAAGATGGTCATAGTATTCCTGACCAATGGCATTTGTCACTACAGAACATGAGGAATTGTCTACCCTAAACAGGAGAGGTTCACCTGCAAATGTTTCCACCGTCACATTGACGGTACCGGAAAACAAATCATTCACAGGAACATCATATCCTATCGCCAATGAGTAAGCGTTCATATTTCCTGACAGTCCTTCTTCTTCACGGTCTTCAAGATAATCGAAAGAGTACAGCTCCACTAAATACTCTTCGTCATCCTGCAGTCCGTTGTCAGGCTCCACGCTGCAAGCCACAGCTATGCCGGAAATTGCGGCGAAAATAAGCAGATGATTTGTTTTCATGGTGAAATGAATTTAAGTGGTTAGTGTTTTATTCTATTTTCTCCAGGTTTCCGTAATAGTAATAATGGTGCGTGGCATCGGGGTCGTATTCGAAATCTTTCTTCACCACATCCAATCTGTATTTCTTGGAATAGAAAGTAGTGTCATTTTCGACCTGATATAGTTTCAGACGGAATTCATAGCATCCTTCTTCCGGAATGACAACATGAAGCTCCTTATAATAATCATGTGCGTCTCCCAGTCGCGGTCCCTTCGGGACTTTTGACCCAACCCCATATAAAAAAGCAACCGGATTGCAAATCCGGTTGAACAGTCAAGTATTAAATCCGGACCCCCGGTCTCTGTCAGACAGTCAGGATCTCCTTTTCCTTTGCAGAAACGATCTCGTCGGTTTTCTTTACGAAAGCATCGGTCTCCTTCTGGGTATTCTGCTCGAGATCTTTCTCGGTATCCTCCGGAAGCCCTTCCTTCTGAGCCTTTTTAAGGGCGTCGATAGCATCCCTGCGGGCATTTCTTATCACGACCTTGGCGCTCTCGCCTGCCGCCTTCACCTTTTTTATCAGCTCTTTTCTCCTGTCTTCGGTAAGCGGCGGCACAGTACAGCGGATGGTCTCGCCGTTGTTCTGCGGCGTCAGGCCGATATTGGCATCCATAATAGCCTTCTCGATGGCAGGTATCATCTTCTTCTCCCATGGCTGTATGGCGAGTGTTTTCGCATCGGGAGTAGTGACGGATGCCACCTGAGGGATAGGAGTAGGCGTGCCGTAATAGTCCACGACAATGTTGTTGAAGACAGAAGGATTGGCCTTGCCCACCCTGTATGTCTTGAGGTCCTCTTCCAGGAATTTCACAGCATCAGCCATTTTTGACTTGGCTGCGGAAACGATTTCTTTTGCGTTGTCTATCATAATATTGTCAATTTGATTTCTATCGGGAACCGCGCACGGGAGGGACACCGGAACAGGATTTCCATGAACGCCGTGCCGCCGGACTCGCTATACATGGACCAGCGTACCTACCTTTTCTCCACCGAGCAGCTTCAGCAGATTCCCTTCGGCATTCATATCGAACACGATTATCGGCATATTCCCTTCGCGGCACAATGCGAACGCTGTCTGATCCATCACTTTCAGATGATCTTCGAGAGCCTTGTCGAAGGTAATGTCGTCATATTTCACGGCATTCGGGTCTTTTTCCGGATCGGCAGTATATACCCCGTCCACGCGCGTGCCTTTCAGAAGGGCATCGGCACCTATCTCCAGGGCTCTCAGAGCCGCACCGGAATCAGTCGTGAAAAACGGATTCCCCGTACCGCCCGCTATGAGGGAAACCCCGCCTTTTTCCATGAACGAAACGGCATCATCCCTCATGTAATATCTGGCGACAGGCATCATGGGAGTCGCCGTAAAGACCTCTGCCTCCACTCCTTTCGAACGTATGGCCATAGCCAGTCCCAATGAATTTATAACAGTGGCCAGCATGCCCATCTTGTCTCCGTTCACCCTGTCGAAACCTTTTCCCACACCGGAAAGGCCTCTGAAAATATTGCCTCCCCCTATCACAATGGCCACCTGAAGGCCGGCCTTCACGGCAGAAGCTATTTCCCCTGCGTACGCAGACAGGACATCCTCGCTTATGCCTTTCCCGGACGGACCTCCGAGACTCTCGCCGCTGAGTTTCAGCAGAACACGTTTATACATATTAAGGTATTGAAATTTTACGCAAACAAAAATATCATTTTATTATGAAACTTGCAAGAAAGAATATATCTTTGCACAACTGAAGACTGAAACGAATTTTTTGGATACTGATATGGCAAACATTTTTACATCTTCTATCGGCAAGAAACTCATAATGAGCATCAGCGGACTGTTTCTCATTATCTTTCTCCTGCTTCACCTTACCATCAATTCATTTTCCATCATTGATTCACTGACAGGTAATTTCGGTGCAGAAGACGGGTTGTTCGCCCTCGGATGCGAATTCATGTCACTTCCTATAGTCACTGTAATGGTGCCTGTACTTGCATTCGGTTTCATTATCCATATCATCTATGCCATCATACTTACACTGCATAACCTCAACACCAGAGGCGGATATTTCCGCTACAAGGTAAGCAGCAAGGCCAAAGCCGACTCATGGGCATCCAAGAACATGATAGTTCTGGGTATCATCGTACTCGGTTTCCTGGCTTTCCACCTTACACATTTCTGGGCAGACATGCAGCTGAAGGAATTCATGGGCGAAGAAGCTGTCGACCCATACCTTCTTCTTACAACCACTTTCGGACACTGGTGGGTGGTATTGCTGTATATCGTCTGGTTCGGGGCTCTGTGGTTCCACCTTACCCACGGCTTCTGGAGCGCATTCCAGACTATCGGTTGGAACAACATGATCTGGCTGAAGCGACTTAAAGTCATCGCATACATTTTCGCGACACTGATATTTATCGGATTTTCCGCAGTAGCTGTCAACGCCTGCATAATGGCAGCATGACGATAAATACAGAAAAGGACTTGAAGGAGCCGGCCGAAACATTCTCGACCGGCTCCTTTTTCATTCGGAGGCACCCGGACACCGGAAATACGGGAACGGCGGCCACCATCTGCAGAAATCCCACTGGGTATCAACATTTATATAAAACAAACTTAAAATCACCGCAAAATGAAACAGAAAAGATTTTTCCTGACCGAAGCGGAACTGCCGAGACAATGGTACAACATCCAGGCAGACATGAAGAACAAACCGATGCCGCTTCTGAATCCGGCCACAAGACAGCCTCTGAAGGTCGAGGATCTCTATCCCCTGTTTGCCGAAGAACTCAGTAGACAAGAGCTCAACCAGACCGACCGATGGATCGACATACCCGACAAAGTGCGTGAAATGTACACATACTATCGCTCTACCCCGCTTGTCCGTGCATACGGACTTGAAGAAGCGATAGGGACACCTGCCCATATATACTTCAAGAACGAAAGCGTAAGCCCTGTAGGTTCGCACAAACTGAATTCCGCCCTGGCCCAGGCCTACTATTGCAAGCAGGAAGGCACTACCAACGTGACTACTGAGACAGGAGCAGGACAGTGGGGAGCGGCCCTGGCATACGCAGCCAGACTGTTCGGACTGGAAGCGGCCGTCTATCAGGTGAAAATCAGTTACGAGCAGAAGCCATACAGACGCAGTATCATGCAGGTATTCGGAGCACAGGTTATTCCGTCCCCGTCCATGACCACACGGGCAGGCAAGGATATCCTGACGAAGGATCCGAATCATCAGGGCTCCCTGGGGACGGCCATATCCGAAGCCGTGGAACTGGCCCAGATGACGCCGAACTGCAAATACACACTCGGCTCGGTACTGAATCATGTAGCCCTGCACCAGACCGTGATAGGACTTGAAGCGGAAAAACAGATGGAAATGGCCGGTGAATACCCCGACATGGTGATCGCCTGCTTCGGCGGAGGCTCCAATTTCGGCGGGATTTCGTTCCCGTTCCTCCGACACAATATCCTGGAAGGAAAGAAGACCAGGTTCATAGCTGCAGAACCCGCATCTTGCCCGAAACTGACGAAAGGGAAGTTCGAGTACGATTTCGGCGACGAGAGCGGATATACTCCGCTTCTTCCGATGTTCACTCTCGGACACAAGTTCAGACCGGCCAACATACATGCCGGAGGACTCAGATATCACGGAGCCGGAGTGATAGTATCGCAGCTTCTGAAAGACGGACTCATGGAGGCCATGGATATCAACCAGTTGGAATCATTCCAGGCCGGATGTCTTTTCGCCAAGGCTGAAGGGATAATCCCCGCGCCGGAATCCTGCCATGCGATAGCCGCCACTATCCGCGAGGCTCTCAAATGCAAGGAAGCCGGCGAAAGCAAGGTCATCCTGTTCAACCTCTCCGGGCACGGTCTCGTGGACATGACTTCATACGACCAGTATCTGGCAGGAAACCTGGTGGACTACAGTCTTTCAGACGAGGAAATCGCCCGGAATCTCGCAGAGTGATTTACAGGGGAAGGGTCCTGGACCGCAGCCAGGCTGCGGTCTCATCGTCGAGATACGGCGTAAGGCCGGCGCAGACATTACGGTTGTAGGTATTCAGCCACTCTATTTCTTCCGCCGTCATCAGATCCCTGATGATGGCGGATGTTTCTATATGGCACAGGGTCAGGGTCTCGAAACAGAGCCATTCGCCTGCGTCATTGGTCTCCAGGGATTTGCAGAGCAGAAGATTCTCATGCCGCACACCATGCTGGCCTTCCCGGTACATCCCCGGTTCATCAGAAGTCACCATTCCAGGTAGCAGAGGCTGGGAATTGAAGTTCTGACGGATATCCTGCGGGCCTTCATGCACTCCGAGATAGAAACCCACTCCGTGCCCTGTACCGTGTCCGAAGTTCCTCCTGTTCTGCCACAAAGGATTCCTGGCCAGTACATCCAGCTGGCATCCCGCCGTACCTTTCGGGAATATTGCCATGGCCAGATCTATCATTCCGCGAAGTACCAGAGTATAGTCCTCTTTTTCCAGATACGAACATTCCCCCATCGGGACGGTTCTGGTAATGTCGGTCGTCCCGAAAAGATACTGGCCACCGGAATCCACCAGATAGAGACCGTGCGGCTCTATTACGGCTGAGCCTTCCGCCGGTGTGGAATAATGAGGGAGTGCGGCATTGGCGCCGTACGCCGAGATATTGGCGAAGCTGTCTCCCCTGTAGCCTGGTATTTCCGCTCTCAGAGACGACAGTTTTTCGGAAGCCTCCCATTCGGTCACCGGTCTGCCTGACCCTACTTCCCGGTCAAGCCAGAACAGGAACTTTTCCATAGCGGCCCCGTCTTCCAGACAGGCTTCGTGCATCCCGTCTATCTCCACCTGATTTCTGACGGCTTTCCACAGGGTCACGGGAGATTTTCCAGTCATTATGTTGTCTTCCCCCGCAGCATCCAGAATATCCTTGTACATGGAATAATTCATCGTGGACAGGTCCAGGAAAATCTTCTGGCACTCCCCTGCCTGAATCTCCCCGAAGAAAGCCCTGACATCAGAATAGGATGCCACTGTCACTTCATCGGATCCGAGTTCCTGGAAACTGTCTTCCGTATCCGGATCGGAGGGTTCTTCGTCCTTCTTCACAAACCATATCGCTTCAGCCTGCGAGACGAAAAGATATGAAATCACGTACGGGTTGTAGTCTATATCCTCCCCGCGCACATTCAGAAGCCAGGCTATCTGGTCCAAGGCCGGAATCAGCATGCAGTCGCAGTCATTCAGGAGCAGGAATTTGCGCAGATCCGTCAGTTTGTCATATCTGGAGCGCCCGACAGTCTCTTCCGAAAGCGTGATGACCGGTGTGACAGGAATCCGTGGTCTGTCCGGCCATATCCTGGACAGCATGTCCGGCACATCCACGACATCAAGCCCTGCATTTTCAAGCTCCCGCACTGAATC
Source organism: Candidatus Cryptobacteroides intestinipullorum (assembly GCA_018711225.1). Classification (GTDB taxonomy): domain Bacteria; phylum Bacteroidota; class Bacteroidia; order Bacteroidales; family UBA932; genus Cryptobacteroides; species Cryptobacteroides intestinipullorum. The sequence continues at coordinate 20,390 of DVIP01000012.1, forward strand.
CACAGTCTGGCACAGTCCGTCCACCGCTACATTCGAGACCTTTCCCGAAAGCCATTCCGGGATGCGCACGGCTCCGGGGACTCTGGTCTTGTGCAGTTCCACCCCGCTGCCGTCAAGCTGCACGCCTGCCTGTATGAAAAATCTGGAATCTGTCCACAGCCCCGCATGATCTTGCGTGACAACCATGTCTCCGGCCTCGCCCGTGAAGCCGGAAAGCCATGCCACCTGCCTCCACCTGTCCGCCACATATTCGCTGGCATGAGGGTCCGAACCTGATATGAGCACGGCATTCCATCCGTTCTGCGCCATAAGGTCGCGCAACATTCCTATACGTTCTGCATAGATATTCATAACGACGAATTGTTTTACTTCGTTTCAGAGATTCCGTCGAACTGAAGTTACGGTTTCTCCGAAATCCAAAGAGTTTGAATTTTATCGGGTTTACGTTAAAAAAACAACTATTCAAACCAGTTCCCTTATGATGGAGTCTGAAATGAAGAATTTTTCCTCCGGTATTCTTATCCGCCCTCCTTCGGTTCTGACCAGATTTCCGGCAGCAATCATCCTGTCCGTCCCTGCGGCGTCTCCGGTTCTTCTCAACTCTTCCTCCGCAATGCCGGTGTCTGTCCTCAGAGCCAGCATTATCCGTTCCATGTTCATCTGCTCCTCTGTCAATATTTCCGAGCCGCGTATGCCGTCCGGCAGCCGGCTGGAATCTTCCGGAAAAGCGCTGACATATTTTCCGACGGAAGGGATGTTCCAGCTTCTGATATGCCTCCGGCCGTCTGTCGAGTAGGAATGCGCCCCCGGGCCGAGTCCGAGATAAGGGCTGCCGTTCCAGTATGCCGAATTGTGTACCGCCTCATGGCCCGGAAGAGCGAAATTCGAGACCTCATAATGATGATACCCGGCTTCCGCTAGTCTGGAACAAAGAATGGAATATTGCCTGGAACACAGGTCCTCCGGAGCTTCCCTGTATCTTCCTCCGGAAACAAGCCGGTCGAGGGCAGAATCCGGTTCTACGGAAAGCTGGTATGCCGAAATGTGCTCCGGAGGTCCGAAATCCGACGACAGCACTCTGTCCAGAGTATCGTTCCACATCCTTTCGTCCATCTGCGACAAACCGAATATCAGGTCCACGCTGATATTCCGGAATCCGGCCTTCCTCAGAATACGGAAAGCTTCTTCGGCGTCCCCGGCGGAATGCCTTCTGTTCATCCATTTCAGAATGCCGTCATCATACGACTGGATTCCCATGCTTATCCTGTCTGCGCCCAGTTCCCGCAATGCCTCCGCATAACCGGGCCCTCTGCGGACAATATCGTCCGGATTCACCTCCACCGTGAACTCGTCACGGCCGACGCTTCCGTCATCTCCGGTCACGGCACTGACGATTCGGGAGAATACGGAAAGAGGCAGCACCGATGGAGTGCCGCCCCCTATATACAGCGTATCCGGAGCTCCGGTCCCATCCCCTTTTCTGAGCGCGTATTCCCGCACGACAGCTTCCGCGAACATCTCCATGTCGGGACTTCCTTTTCCGGCAAGTTCGGAATAGAAGCCGCAGTAAGTGCAGAATGACCTGCAGAAAGGGATGTGGATATATATCACACCGGATTATCTTAACATGAGTTCTGCCGAGCCGAGAAGATTGTTTTCAGTATAGGCATCCACCGTATAGATACCCTTCACGAAGTCCTCGACCCCGTTCAGATAAATGCTCAGTTCGACTTCCTCACCCTGATAGTCCACCTCACGCGAAGCAGAACTCATCATAGGTTCGCCGTTGAAATCGAAAGTCCTCTGATCCGGTCCGGTAAGCAGGATACCGTCCGGTCCCTTCACCCTGATATAGACTCTTACGGGACCCTTCGGAGCAAGCTCGTTCTCCACAAGACTGAGCGTAGTCATAAGACGCACCACTCTGCTGCTTCTGTCGGTAATCTTGTCTGAAGCATTGTATGCGTCCATCCTGATGGCACGCCCCTTGAGTATGGCGCCTACAGCTACCTGTCCGGAAAGGCTTTCTACAGCCCGGCTCAGTTCCTCGGACTGTCGTCTGGTTTCGGCAGCCTCCTTTCTCGCAGCAGCCGCATCGGCTGTGAGCTTGTGGTTAAGGGTGTTCAGCGAATCTATCTGGACAATATAGTTCCTCATGATGCTTCTCAGAGTGCCGAGCTCCTTTTCATACTTGCGGATCATGGCCCTGTTCGTGGCTTCCGTCTTCTTTATGCGCTCTATGAGCTGGGAGACTTCCTCTCTCGAGGAATCCAGCTGTGCGTTTATCCTGTCATTGTCCGAAGACAGCGAGGCATAGTCATTCTGAAGCGAAATCATCTGCTCCGTCAATGCCTCTTTCTCGATGTTCAGTTCACTGACCAGGGAACTTTTCTGATACCACACGTATGCCAGAACAAGCGCCAGCACGACTGCCACAGCAATGAGGATATACATTACCTTCTTCAATGACCGCTCCTGAGGGTTCGTAATCTTTTCTTCCATCGCATTAAAAATTAAGTTATCCTTATGACTGCCGGCACCCGGAGGGTACTGCCGGTCCAATATCATACAAAGATAACAAAATATGGGAATTTTACTATCTTTGCCCGGAACTATATTGAAATATGATCCTTATGAGATACCTGATAAGATCCCTGAAGACATTCCTTTATTTCCTGGCAATTTTCATCATTATCGTAGCGGTGGTGGTACTCAGCGGTATGGAGGAATTTGACATCGACTCGCTGTTCCGGGATGGATACAAGTCTCTGGTTCAGATATTCATTGTATTGGCACTGATAGCGGCAGTCTATCCGAAAGTGAGCTATGCGAAACTTTTTCCCAGAATCAACGGGAATCTCAGCGGAAACAGGATCCAGATTACCGGACTGATGGAAGAGTTCGGATATGTGGTGGAGAATGACAGTCTCGGGAAGATGACTTTCAGGCTTAAAAGCAAGTCCGCCCGCTTTTCCAGAAAATACGAGGACAGGGTTACCATCGAGCAGACGGAAAACGGCGTGTCCGTAGAAGGTCTCAGGAAAGATATCGTGAGGATAGTCTCACGTATGGAATACCGCATGGGAGAATAGTCGGCCTATATGTATCCGGCCAGGGCGGCCCCCACCTCAGACATTTCCCGATAGAAATCCTCGCCGAAACGATGAATCATAGGCTCTCTGAGGAACTCGTAAACACGTATATTCTCGCGTCTGCCCTTTTCGAAGGCGCATCTGCAGATATCCCACCGGTGCAGGTTCAGGGCCAGCAGACCGCTGCCAAGTTTCGTAATTCTTATGGGATAAAGCCAGCAGGAGACAGGCTTGCGGAAGTCCCCGCGTCCCGACATCCAGCATCTTTCCACGGTACAGAAGCAGCCGCCGTCCGCGTCGAAACTGCAGTAGGCGCATTCCTCCGTCTCAGGGACAAGAGGGGTCACCAGATCCCCGTCGATGTCCACTTCCGAAAATCCGGACGTTTCCACCTTTTTCCTTCCGCGGTCACCCATAAGCCCGGAATAAAAACGGTAATTCCGCTCCAGATCCTCCGGTTCGCTGTCTTCGAGAGGGGCGCCGCTGTCACCTATGACACAGCAGACCCCCTTGCATATTCCGTAATCGCATGAGAAGTATTCCGTGAATATTTCCGTGGAGACCAGACAATCCCCTATCTGTATTATCGAAGGTACATCCATAATCAATCCTTGCTTATAACATATTCCACAACACTGCCGTTCCGCAGCTCTTCCAGGACCTTGCGCACCGTTTCCGGAGTCACGGCCGCGATTTTCTCTTCATATCCCGTATCGAGACTTTTCCCTGTGGCCATCCTTTCGGATATGACCTTCAGCCAGAATTCGGGATTCTGCTGCCGCGACAGGTAGTTGTCCAGCAGGGCCGCCTTATACATGTCAGTCTCTTCCCTGGAAAGTCCGTTTTCATGGAGATTCTCCAATGCGGACCTCACTGCATAAAGACTGGTAAAATAGTTCACCGGCACTACGGAATACGGCAGGGAAACAAGGCGCGCAGGCACTATGGAAACGGATATCTTGAACCCTTCACGCGGGAATGACGAGAAAGCGCCCTCCACCCGCACAGTCAAGCCGTAGCCGGCAAGGGCCCTGACCAGGGCATCCTTTACGGCCATTGTCACAATCTGAGCCGACATGTAGTTCGTGGAATTCAGGACCAGCTTCGAGGACAGGACCACATCCATGGAATTGTTCCGTCCTTCCGAAACGTATGTAGACCAGCCCGATACCTGACGGCTGCTTACCCACGGCCTTACCGAAACGGCCTCGCTGACCTCGAATCCGCCCATGTATTGTTCCAGGACATGTTTCACATCGTATGCCTCCATGTCGCCTACCAGGATCAGGACTCCGTCGTCCGGCCTGGAAAAGAGGTCTTTGTAGAATTCTTCCGCCCGCTGCGGCAAGTCAGGATAAAGCCCGGCCAGGGACTTGTTCCCGGAATATCTGTAGCCTGGATTCATAATACTGTCTATGACTGTCAGGCGGGAGTGGTATTCGCCTCTGGCCGATGACAGGCGCAGCCGTTCGCATCCCATGAAATAGCGTTCCGCATCCTCGTCACCGGAATAAGTGCGGGAGAGAGACTGCAGTGCTTTCAGAAGCAGGCCAAGCCTGTTGAACGGGGCAGATCCGTAAATCCCGGTAGAGGAAAGTCCGGCAGCGGCCTTCATTTCGATGCCTTCGGCGGCAAGCAGGCGCATGAAATCCCGTCCGTTCATACCGCCTATCTTTCCGTTGAACAGCATGTCAGAATAGAAAGCGCCTTCGCCAGGCTTCATGTCGGAGACATTCCCGTAGCCGGAATTGAGCATCCAGGAATAATGTATGATGCCGTCAGTCGGCATTTTCCTGTATATGGCAGTCATGCCGTTCTGGAAATGCCAGATATCGGAATCCGATATTCCAGTCCTGCGCGTTTTCCGCACTTTGACAGGAAGCATCGGTCCCGTATCGAGTTTCAGTGTGTCGTCCGGCCTGAAAACAGGGCGCGGCACGGATCCGGCAGGGGATGCGCATTCCGGAAGAAGCGATGCCACGTATGCATTCAGAAGCCTCATCCCGGTAGAGTCCGGCAATCCTGAAGTCATAAAGAAGCCGGCCTCATCCTTCGCCGAGACAATGGCGGAACCGTACACGAACGCATCCGCGCATTTTCTCACATAGCTGCTGTTTTCCATAGAACGCGCTATGGAACGGGTGTAGAGCGCCCTTGTAGCCACGTTCCTGGCATACTGGTATTCGTCGGGAGCCAGTCCGTTCATGCGGAAGTCCGACAGCACGGACAGCAGTATTTCCTTTACTCTGGAAGTATCTTCCGAGGCTACTCCTACTGAAGCCAGATATTTATCCTGCTCGGCGGATTCGGCCGAACTGTATCTGACAAAATTTATCTCCGAATACGGAATATCCTCTTCCTGAAGAATATATGCAATGCGCATCCTGGCCGCCGTACGGAATTCGTTCCAGAACTGGGCGGCAATCAGCGACAAAGCCGTACCGCGGAGATTCCGCGGAATTTCCGGGCCGTAAAATGTGGCTCTTATCACGGACGAACCGGTCAGCGTATCTTCTGCTGTCTGGAGTTCAAGAGGTCTTTCCGGAGACGGTTCAGATGATGACAACGTGTCGGCAGGAGCGGTTTCCTCCTTTCCGTCCCGTCCGGCAATCATCAGTGAAAACATTTTCAGTTTCGAGAGAACGGCATCCTTGTCTATGTCACCGGAGACAATCACGGCCTGGTCAGATATTTCCGCCGTGACCGAATCCCTGACAGGTACGGAAGCAGACCTCAGGGCAATGTCGAAAAGCATCAGCATGGTGGAATCCACCAGTCCCGCCGTCCTTTTCATGAAGACATCGCGGAAATGGTACAGTACCGCATCCTTTTCCACCTTGACGTATCCGTCTCTCGGATAAGCCACACCGTTGCCGGCAAGGAATGAAAGCGGAGACCTGTGCATGAAATGAGGAAGTGAATCAAGGCATGTCCTTGCAAACACTGTCTCGGCATTCCGGTCTTCCGCACTTTCCGGAGAAATTTTCCTGACCAGGGCGAAATCCGCCATCCCCGCCCTGGATTCATTAGTCACCAGGTAATATGAAAGACCGCAGTCCAGGACACCCGAAGAGACCGACGGATCCGTCTCCAGGGCCGCAGGTGCAGCCTGCATGATGCCTGAGAAGGGGAAAATCAGGAAAAGCAGAAGAAATATTATTTTTTTTCTCATCTTATTCTGCATATTTCTCGTTAACAGAGACAAAAGTAAAATAAAATTTTGCTACTTTTGCAATGATGTGCATTTTTAGACGCATCAGACCGCGTTGGAACACGACTAAAAAAATAATCATTATGAAGAAAATCATTCTCATTGCCTTATCTCTGGCCATTTCCGCAGTGTCTCTTTCAGCACAGGATATGGCGGCAGCCACAGAAACCTACAACAACGGAGCTACAGCCTTGAACATGGGGGACAACGAAGGGGCGCTCCAGTATTTCCGCGATGCGCTGACCATGGCAGAAGCATGCGGTGAAGAAGGCGCTGACATAGTGAATAACTGCAAGACATACATTCCTGCGATAGCACTTTCCATAGCCAAGGAGCAGATCAAGAGCGGGAATTACGACAATGCAGTGGCCAAATTGCAGGAAGCCATCCAGATCGCAAACGATTACCAGAGCGAAGATGTAGCCATCGAAGCTTCCGACCTGATACCTCAGGTATACCTCCAGAAAGGTAACGACCTTCTCCAGGCCAAGGATTTTGCCGGAGCTGCAGAAAGCTACAAAAAGTCAGTGGAAATCGACTCTACAAACGGAATGGCTTGCCTCAGGCTCGGACAGGCCCTCTCTTCAGCAGGCGACATCAACGGTGCCGTGGATGCATACAACATGGCCATGAGGCACGGACAGCAGCAGAATGCGGTAAAACAGCTTTCCAACACCTTCATCAAGCTGGCTGCGTCAGCCCTGAAGACCAAGAACTATGACAACGCCGTACAGTACGCACTGAAATCATTCGAGTACAACGAGAACGCCACAGCCATGCAGGTGGCAGGCCAGGCATCACTCCAGCTCGGAAAGAACAGCGACGCCATAGATTATTTCGAGAAATATGTCGCACTGTCTCCTAATGCAAGAAACGTAAATGACATTTACTACTCCATCGCTGTCCTCGCACAGCAGGCAGGAGACAATGCCAAAGCTTGCGGCTACTATCAGAAGCTGACTTCACACCCTACATACGGGGCTACCGCAAAGCAGCAGATCACTGCCCTCAAGTGCAATTAATGAGGGATCTTGAACTTCTGGCACCTGCCAGGACAGCTGACATCGGCATCGCGGCCATCGACTGCGGTGCCGATGCAGTGTATATAGCCGGACCGGCATTCGGAGCCAGGCAGGCAGCCGGAAACGAAATCAGCGAAATAGGCAGGCTGTGCCGGTATGCGCACAAATTCGGAGCGAGAATTTTCGCCACACTGAATACCATCATCTTCGACCATGAACTCGAACAGGCGTACGGAATGATGGAAGAACTGCAGGACGCCGGTGCGGACGCCATAATCATACAGGACCTGGCGCTGAGCCCTGCGGGACTGGAACTGGCAGGCAGATGCAGCAATCTCGGAATACCGCTGCATGCCTCTACCCAGTGCGCCATCAGGACTCCGGAAAAGGCGGCAATGCTGGAAAAACTCGGTTTTTCCAGACTGATTCTCGAACGAGAACTGTCCCTGGAGCAGATAAAGGCCATCAGGAAGGCGACCGGATGCGAGCTGGAATTTTTCGTACACGGAGCCTTATGCGTCTGCTACAGCGGACAATGCTACATCTCGGAAAACATCTCCGGCAGAAGCGCAAACAGAGGTGCCTGCATACAAGCCTGCAGGTCTCTCTACAATCTCGTGGACGGCGACGGAAAAAAACTTGTCGCAAACAAGCCTCTCCTTTCCCTGAAAGACTATAATCTGAAAGAGAGACTGGAAGACCTGGCAGAGGCAGGTATTTCGTCTTTCAAGATAGAAGGACGTCTGAAGAATATATCATACGTCAAAAACATTGTCCGGGACTATTCACAAGCCCTGGACCGCCTTACGGAGAAATACCCTGACAGATACCGCCGGGCCTCTTTCGGAAAAGTCTCTGGAGGTTTCACACCTGATCCGGGGAAGACATTCAACAGAGGCTATACAAGCCTGTTCCTGGACGGAAGACGCGGACAGTGGGTCAGCCGGGACGCGGCCAAATCCATGGGAGAGCCTGTCGGTACGGTGAAAAGGCTCTCAGCAGACAAGACATCCTTCAATATATGTCCCGCTGCGCCCGATATCAGATTCGGCAACGGAGACGGATTCTGTTTCATAACGGACCGGAATGAAGTCATCGGTTTCCGTGCGGACGTATGCAGCGGGACCGGAATAAAATGCAGGCCCGTGCCGGAACTGGCTGAAGGCACAATGCTGTTCCGCAATATCGACACCGCCTTCGAGAAACAGCTTGAAACCGGGACTCCGTCGAGAATGGTAAATGTCACACTCCGCATCACCGTATCGGGAGGTGACAACAGCCCCGTACTGGAAGTCTCCGCAACGAGCGAAGACGGAAGGACATGCACCGTCAGGACAGACAGCGGTGCCGGACCTGCCAGAAATACGGAAAAGATGTACGGAACACTTGCCGCACAGCTCTCCAAGACCAGCGGCCACTATGCTTTTTCCGTCACACCCTTCCACGCAGACACCCTGCCGTTCCTCCCCGTATCTGCAGTGAACGCCGTCAGGCGGGAAATAGCAGGCATCCTGGACAGTATGCCGGTATTGTCCAGGCCTCTCAGCCTCAACCATCCCGACAGGAAAATATTCACGGAGAGACCCATGAAGGGTTCGGTGCTCACGTATAAGGACAATATCGCGAACCATGCAGCCGCGAAACTGGCCGCCGCCCTCGGTGCGGAAAGCGCGGAACCGGCATACGAACTGCGGCAGAAGCCGGAAGCGGAACTCATGAGGACCAGATATTGTATCAGATACCAGTACGGGAGATGTCCCGTGCATCACGGACGCACATGGCCCGGATCACTTTTTCTGGAAAACAACGGCAGGCTTTTCCCTCTCGGCTTCGACTGCGGGAATTGCGAAATGACGGTCAGTCCCCCTCTACCTCGAAAGTGACGGTGACATCTCCGAAATTTTCCGGAATATCACTATGGGCATTGAGATACCGGCTGCTCAAGGATCCGCGCCATACTATATCGTCCCGTGTCCTGAAAGGGAGGTCTATTTCTATGCCGTAACTTTTGGAGGCTATCCTAACCAGAGCCGTGCATTCCCATGAAGTCTGCTTGCCGCCATCGTCCTCTATAATCATGAAGGCGCAATTGTCCATCTGGTCAGTCCAGTCCGAAACCAGCACCGCATTGAAAGGCTGGGGCTTTCCCACCTGGCTGCGTTTCACCACTATCATGAAATCCGTTATCGAAGGCGAATACAGCTGCAGTTCGGCTTCCGTGCTGGCAGTGAAATTCTCGACGGCGCCGCATTTGACGAAAAATTCCGATGCTCCGGCAAACCATGAATCATAATTCCTGTTCATCACGAAATCTTTCAGAATCAGGGTTCTGACATTCTCATGGGAGGTGTCTCCGGACAAGGACCGTCCCGCCAGGTAAGGACCGACCGTCACGCTGCCACCTTCCAGCCATTCCGGATACAGCTGTCTGATGACTTCCAGTGACAGATACCCGTCATCGGAATTTCTGTTCACTACCCAGACAGGCGTTTCTTCCGCCATTTCCTCTGTCACGACAACCGTATCGACGGAAGCCGTCCCGTCCTCCAGACGCTTAACCTTATAACCGATATTGGACGTGGACTCGTCTTCCGGATCGAATGTTATGACAGGTATGCCGTCCCCGCCCTCCCAGTTTTCTGAAAACGGCCAGTAGACCTGGATGTCTGAAGATGCGAGGGTTTCTATATACCTGTCCACATCTTCCTCATCCGAAAATACGGTCTCCCCCACGGCAGCCCTGGTCCGGGCTTTGGACAGAAGGTGGCTGCGTATGAGCTCCGATACCGGATTCACGTATTCACGTACAGACCTGGAGGAAAGATGTCCGTCCCCGACACCGGACCCCGGGGCAGAAAACAGGTTCGCCATGGTATATTCCTCGTCATATCCGTTTCCGGAAGACGAAGAAACCGCATCATGCACTTCCGACACGTGTTCCTTCTGCAATGGCAGTTCCGCCAGAAGTGCAGCTATTTCCGCCAATGACGGGCCCGGAACTTCTTCACCCTCATGAATTTCCTCCCCTGCAAGCGGTATGGGGTCTATGCATCCTGACAATGAAAGGACTACGGAAAACAATGCCGGAACGACAGTCATAAAAGAAATCCTGAAACACATACTATCCTCCTTTTTTCTGCAAAGAGAAGGATAGTTATCCGTTTGTCCAAGAAATACACGTTTAATCGGAAAAAAACGCCTGCAGATATCTCCAGGGCAGGAACATCAGCCGATGTCAGGCTTTCTGAAAAAGACAAAGCGGTCCTTTCCGGACAAATCCTGCACTACATGCACATTCTCCATCCCGCACCCGGCGAACAGAAGCCGCGTCTCGTCTCCGAAGGCTTCGTTTATCTCCACTGCCCCCATACCTCCAGGAACCAGACATACGGAAGAAATGCCCGCTATGGCACGATAGAATACCAGAGGATCGTCATCCGGAACAAAAAGAGCCATTTCCGGTTCATGTTCAAGCACATTCCTGTGCATCAGACTTTTTTCCGACTCCCTGACATAAGGAGGATTGCTTACAATCACATCATACGAAGAAACCCCGAGCCGGTCCGCAATCTCTTTCTGCGGAGCGAGGACATCCAGCCTGATAAAATCCGGAGGATTCCCTTCTATCTCCTGGGATGCAGCGACAGACAGGGCATCTTCCGACAAATCCGCACCCGTAACCGTGGAATCCGGGATGCAATGAGCCAGTGTCCATGCAATACACCCTGAACCTGTGCACAAATCCAGAATCCGCAGATGGCTCCGGCCGCAGGACAGAAGCCTGTCTTCAAGCAAACGGCAAAGCAGTTCTGTCTCCGGCCTGGGTATGAGTACGGACGGAGTCACTTTGAACCGCAGTCCGGAAAATTCTGTCTCTCCGATAATATATTGCAGCGGTTCTCCCGCGCAAAGCCTTGAAACACAACTTTCCAAACAAATCTGTTTTTCATTTTCCAATTCCAGATCCGGCCCTGTAACGTAAATGTAATCCGGCAAATCCAGGAAATTCCTGCACAGCAGACGCACCATCGCTCCGGCCTCCTTTTCTCCGTAAACCGGGGAGAGCCTGCTTCTGGCATTCCTTACAAATTCCCGGACATTCATCAGCTGTTTTCTATGATTTCAGTCAGGAAATCGGTAATGTCCATACCTGCCGTCCTGACCATCTTAGGCACGAGCGAAGCACTTGTCATGCCCGGTATAGTATTGACTTCCAGGAAATAGAGATCATCACCGGAAAGGATATAATCCACCCTTACAAGTCCCGAACAGCCGAGCCTGCGGTATATTTTCCTGGAGGCCTCCTGAATCCTGGCTGTCAGTTCTCCGGAAATCCGGGCAGGGCAAATCTCTTCACTGAATCCGTTGTATTTGGCGTCATAATCGAAAAATTCGTGTTCCGTGACTATTTCGATAACCGGCAGCGCCACCAATTCTTTCCCGTTGAAATACACCGCATTCGTCAGTTCCCTGCCGGGAATGAACTGCTCCGCGATAACCGTCCGACCCTCCGAAAACGCTGTCTTCACCGCACCTTCGAATTCATCCGCCTGCTTTACCTTGACGACACCGAAACTGGAGCCGCCGTCCGTAGGTTTCACGAAAAGCGGAAGGCCGAGGGCGGATATCACCTTGTCCCCGAGTCCGGGAGTCACTTCGTCCTGCCTTATGAAAACATCGTCGGCGCACTTCACATAATCCACATTCCGGAGATAGTTCTTGCAGGTGAACTTGTCGAATGTTATTGTGGAGACAAAAGAGCTGCAGCTGCTGAACGGGATTCCCAACATCTCAAGATAGCCCTGCATCAGTCCGTTTTCTCCCGGAGTGCCATGCTGCATGATGTAGGCGAAGTCGAATTTCACCTTCTCTCCGTTCAGTGTTACCGAAAAATCGGTCTTGTCTATCTCAGGCCGGCAGTTTTCCGGCAATATTGTCCTGACAGAATTTCTTTTCCGGAAGGCCGCAAGAGACCAGCGGCCGAACCGGGCGAAAATTTCATAGACATTATATTTTGTCCCGTCTATGCGCGATGCCGTAAACTCTCCGCTGCGGCATGAAATTTCCCATTCGGAAGAGTCGCTTCCGTAAATGACTGCAATAGTATTGTACTTGCTCATATCAATTGAAAAAATCGTCATTGCTTCCGGATGAAACCATGTCGGCATCGCTTCCGTCACAGTCGAGATTGAGATTCGTTCCTGCCGGGGCAATGAACTTCTCGTCTCCCGTAATGCCGAGTGTCCCGTCCTCTATCACCTTGTTCATGAAAATACCCCAGATAGGAAGGGCCATATTAGAACCCTGTCCGAGAGCCATGGACTCGAAGTGCACCTGTCTGTCCTCGGCTCCGACCCAGACTCCCGCCGTCAAAACAGGGGTGTAGCCCATGAACCATCCGTCGGCCTGGTCATTCGTGGTACCGGTCTTCCCGGCAATCTCACCCATGAGATGATACTTGTAGCGGAGCCTTACGGCCGTACCTCCTGTCACGACTCCCTGCATCAGGTTCGCCATGAGATACGCCGTCTGCTCGCTGATGGCCTCGCGTTTCTCATTGCTGAATTCGGACAGCAGGTTCCCCATATTGTCCTCGATTCTGGTGACAAACAACGGCTCTACATACACGCCTCCTGACGGGAAGGTATTGTAGGCCGCCACCATTTCGTACAGCGAAAGGTCTGCAGGTCCCACACAGAGGGAAGGCACCTCTTCGATATGGCTTCCTATACCCATTTTCCTCATCATCTCCGCCATGGCATGAGGGCCGAACTGCTTCATCAGATAGGCTGAAATGTTGTTGCTGCTCTTCGTCAGCCCCCATTTCAGCGTTACTGTCTGGCCTATCCATTCGTCCCTGTCGGTACTCTGCGGCGTCCACGTGTCATCGCCCACGATAAAAGTCTGCGGCACGTTCACCACCTGATCGCACGGGGACATACCCTCCTGCATGGCCAGGGTATAGAGAAACGGCTTGATTGTGGAACCCACCTGGCGTTTTCCCTGGCGGACGTTGTCATATTTGAAATAACGGTAGTCAGGGCCGCCGACGTATGCCTTGACATGCCCCGTCTCCGGCTCTATGGCCATGAACGCTGCACGCAGGAAAGACTTGTAGTACCTTATGGAATCATCAGGGGTCATCAATGTGTCGATATAGCCCTTGCCGTCCCACGAAAACACCCTCATTTCCACAGGCTCGCGGAAACTTGCGGATATTTCCTGTTCCGATGCACCCCTGGACTTCATAATACGGTATCTGTCGCTCCATCTCCTGGCCTGAGACATAAGCCTGTCGATTGTTGCTTCGTCCACTTCATCCGAAAAAGGCCTGTGTTTCTTGCGGCTCAGGTCACGCCAGAAACCTTTCTGCAGGTCCAGCCCCAGATGTTCTGCCACCGCTTCCTCGGCATACTGCTGCATCTTGTAGTTTATGGTAGTATAAATCCTGAGTCCGTCCCTGTCCAGGCTGTAAGGTGTACCGTCGGTCTTCTTGTTCTTGTGAAGCCATCCGTACAGGTCGTTGTCGGCCCACTGCAGGGAATCCACCTTGTAATCTTCGTAAACGCTGTACGACGAACGTTCAGGTTTCTTCGCGTTCATAGTCCTGCGCAACATGTCCCTGAAGTACGGGGCCAGCCCGGCATTGTGGTCCAGCACATGATAAGCGAGCGTGACAGGCAGGGCGCAGAGCGAATCGGCTTCATGTCCGGTAAGATAACCGGCCTTGGCCATCTGCCCCAGGACGAAATTCCGGCGGCCCAGCGCCTTGTCAGGATTCAGGACAGGGTTATAGCGGGTAGGCTTGTTCACCATCCCCACAAGCATGGCGCTCTCTTCGGCGTTCAGTTCTGACGGATCCTTGGAAAAGAATGTCTGCGAGGCGGTCTTGATTCCGTATGCGTTGCTGCCGAAAAAGACGGCATTCATGTACATCGTCAGTATCTCGTTCTTCGTATAGTTCCTTTCCAGTTTCACCGCAGTAATCCATTCCTTCAGCTTTATCCAGACCATCTTCATATGCCTGACTCCCGGAATGCTGCCTCCGAGATTCTCCCTCGGATACAGGGTCTTGGCGAGCTGCTGTGTAATGGTGCTTCCTCCCCCCTGGCTGGAATCGTTCAGCAGAAGGGTCTTTACCAGCACCCTGGCCAGACTCTGGAAATCTATGCCGGAATGCGAGTAGAAACGGACGTCTTCAGTGGCGACCGCAGCCTCGATGAGATAAGGGGACAGGTCCCCGTATGTCACGTATGACCTGTTCTCTATATGGAATGTCGTCAGTATTTCCCCGTCCTCGGCTATGACCTGCGTGGCGAGTTTGCTTTCCGGATTTTCAAGTTCCTCAAAAGACGGGATGTCCGCAAACGCCCAGACAGCCAGCACCAAAAGGATGAAACATGTTATCGGCACCAGAAGTATTATCCAGAACCACCTGACTATTCTTTTTTTAGTAATGTCCTTCATTCCTGTCGCTGTTTTGGAAATAAAATCCCGACCCAACCTGTCGGAAAACTGCAAAAATAGCAAACAATTTTCAAGATAATGCAATTATGTCTGCTGAATCCGGCATTATATGTCTTGTTTCCGGAAAAGACAAAAAAATTTGAAAATTACTTTGTTTCTGACTTACTTTGCAGACTCGTTGTCCGGCGGATACCGGATTTCCTGTTGCTGAAAAGAAAATAATATGAAAGACAACTTAGTCATAGTCGAGTCCCCTGCCAAGGCACATACCATACAGAAATTCCTGGGGGACGATTTCAACGTAAAATCCAGCCAGGGTCATATAAGGGACCTGAGCAAAAGCAGACTGAGCATCGACATCGAACACGGGTTCAAGCCGGAATACGAGATTCCGTCAGACAAGAAAGCCATAGTCGCAGACCTGCGCAAGGCAGCCAAAAGCGCCACTACCGTATGGCTTGCATCCGATGAAGACCGTGAAGGAGAGGCCATTTCATGGCATCTGTACGAAACGCTCGGACTGACGAAGGAGAATACCAGACGTATAGTCTTTCATGAAATAACCAAGGACGCCATCCGGAATGCCATAAAGAATCCGCGCGACATAGACATGGACCTGGTGGATGCACAGCAGGCCAGGCGCGTTCTCGACAGGCTGGTAGGTTTCGAACTCTCCCCTATCCTCTGGAGGAAGATACAGCCGAAGCTCTCCGCCGGACGCGTGCAGTCAGTAGCCCTGAGGCTGGTCGTGGACAGGGAAAAGGAAATCATCGGCTTCAAGAAAGAGACTTATTACAGGACGGAGGCCGTCTTCCATCCGGCAAGTCTTCCGGCAGGCACCACGATAAAGGCGGTACTGGACAAGCGGTTCAAGACTGCGGAAGAGGCGCAGGAGTTCCTCGCCAAATGCGCAGAGGCCGGATTTTCAATAGGAAGCATAGAAAAGAAAGAAGGGTCCCGCACCCCTGCGGCGCCATTCACGACATCCACCCTGCAGCAGGAAGCGGCCAAAAGGCTGAACCTGCCTGTCAGCCAGACCATGAGCATCGCCCAGTCCCTGTACGAATCGGGTTACATCACCTATATGCGTACCGACTCCACGAACCTGTCTTCCCTGGCCATAAACACAGCCAAGGAATATATTGTCTCGAATTTCGGAGAAGAATATTCCAGACCGAGACAGTACAAGACCAGGAGCAAGGGCGCGCAGGAAGCCCATGAAGCCATCAGGCCAACCTTCATAAGCAACACGAGCATCCCCGGGACCCCGCAGGAAAAGAGGCTTTACGACCTGATATGGAAGAGGACCGTGGCCTCCCAGATGTCGGATGCCAGAGTCATGAAGACCGACATAAAGATATGCGGGAGCACTTTCAGCGAGACATTCTCCGCACAGTCCACGGAAATACTTTTCGACGGATTCATGAAGCTGCACATCTCGGCCGACAACCATGACGAAGACCAGGAGCAGGAAGAAATCATTCTTCCTGAACTCAGGCCCGGCGAAAAAATGGAAGAGCGCGGAATCAGCGCAATATGCAAGTTCACTGCCCCTCCGGCCAGGTATTCCGAAGCCACTCTGGTAAAGAAACTCGAAGAACTCGGCATAGGAAGGCCTTCGACATACGCACCTACCATCTCCACGCTGACCAAAGGGCGCGGCTATATAATAAAAGGAGACAAGCCGGGAGAAAAGGTGAAAGTGACCGACTATGTGCTGAAGGACAGGACAGTCAGGGCCGTAGACCGGACAGAGACGACAGGTGCGGAGAAAAACAGGCTCCTTCCCCAGGAAATAGGCATGATAGTGACGGATTTCCTGGTGGACAAGTTCAATGCAGTGCTCGACTACGGCTTCACAGCCAATGTCGAAAAGGAATTCGACCAGGTGGCTTCCGGCGAAATGAAGTGGGAAGACCTGATAAGTACATTCTATACCCCGTTCCACAAAAAAGTGGAAGAGACCCTCAGCAACAAGGAATACAGTCATGTAAGCCGGGAGCTCGGAACTGACCCTGCCGACGGCCAGATGCTGGTGGCAAAGTACGGACAATACGGGCCTTATATCCAGAAAGGGGAAGGTGAAAGGAAGCAGTATGCCAGCCTGGCGCCCGGACAGCTTATAGAAAGCATCACCCTGGAAGACGCATTAAAGCTCTTCAGCCTGCCGAGGACAGTAGGACAGTACGAAGGTACGGATATCATCGCCACCAAGGGAAGATTCGGGCCGTACCTTAAATACGGGGACAGGAATATTTCCCTTCCGAGGGGTACTGACCCTGTCAAAGTGACACTCGAACAGTGCATCGACATTATATCCAAGTCTGCGGAAAAACCTGAAAAACAGATAATTTCGGACTTCAAGGACAGCGGCATACAGGTGATTGCAGGCAATTACGGCCCGTATATCAAGTATTCGGGAAGCAACTACAGAATCCCGAAAGGGACCGATGCGGAGACGCTGACAGAAGAAGACTGCCGGAAGATCATCGAAGAGGGGGCACCGACAGGGCGCAGTAAGAGAAACCGCAAAAAATGATATAGAAAAATCACTTTTACCTGCGATTGGATTATAATCTGTAATCTTTTATTCGAGTTTAATATTGTTTTTTAAAATTTTTTATAACTTCGCGACTGATTATTTTTGGAGGTTATAGAAAATGCACAGTTATCACATCGACCAGATCGACCAGAAGATCTTATCGTTTCTTGTAAAGAATGCAAGAATGCCGTTTCTGGAAATAGCGCGCGAATGCGGTGTCTCGGGAGCAGCTATCCATCAGAGGGTGAAGCGTCTGGAAGCCAACGGTGTCATAACAGGCTCAAGGCTTCTGGTGAAGCCTCAGGCTCTGGGACTCAATGTCTGCGCATACGTAAGCGTCTCGCTGTCGGAGTCCAACAAGTATCCGGAAGTCATAGATGCTTTCAAGAAGATTTCGGAAATAGTGGAGTGCCATTTCGTGACAGGAAAATATGCACTGCTTCTGAAAATCTACTGTTTCAACCATGACCATCTGATGGAAATCCTGGTGAACACCATCCAGAAGATTCCGTACGTCCAGTCCACTGAAACCCAGATTTCTCTGGACCAGGCCATAGAGCGTCAGGTCTGGGTAAAGGAATACCAGAACACCAGTTTCTCGGCCAACGTCAAAAAAGCCAAGGGAGTGTCTGAAGATTAATGCAGGGCTCAGAGCAGAGCCTCCGCTATCCTGATATCGTCCGGAGTCGTGATTTTTATATTGTATTTTTCACCCTCCGGATATATTGTCTGCACTCCGTATCTTTCAGTTACAGACGCATCATCAGTAAAATCCGTGGAATAAGGCTGGCGGTACGCCGCCTTCAGAACCTCTGACCAGAATATCTGCGGCGTCTGCGCCCCGAAAAGCCGGTTTCTGTCCGCAGTCTCTCCAGGTACGGCAGCCAGACGGACACGGCCGTCCGCATCCATTTTCTTTTCCAGCACTTTCAACGTATCCGTCACTGGTATCACCGGCACCACGGCCGGACTGCTCTCCGCTTCCCGGAACAGACGTACTATCATGCCTGCAGAAAACATCGGCCGCACGGAATCGTGGACAGCCACGACAGCCCCGTCCGGCACTTTCTCAAGCGCGTTCTTCACGGAATGGAAACGCGTGATTCCGCCCGTGACGAGTTTCTGGGGCACCGTGAGATTATGTCTGTAGCAGTATTCCGTCCAGGGCTGTTTCCATTCGTCAGACAGGACCGTCAGGACCCTGATATCGGGGACAGCCGAGACAAACCGGGAAAGGGAATGGTGCAATATGGATCTGCCGTTTATTTCCATGAACTGTTTCGGGATATTCCCGCCCATTCTGGTACCGCTTCCTCCTGCCACCAGAATCAGATATTTGTCTCTCTGCATTGCCTTGAAGTTTCAAATATTCCGAAAATTACCAAAATAAAATCAATTTACGAGTTTTTTTTCTAAATTTGAAAGTTATTTTGGAATTAACAAAATTGATTATCTGACAATGGGGTTTTCTTTCTTGACACAAGAGCTTGCAATGGATCTCGGTACAGCGAACACCGTGATTTTCCAGAACGATGAAATTGTATTGGATGAGCCAAGCATAATCGCAATAGACAACAATACGGGAAAGCCTATAGCGCTCGGGCAGAAAGCCAAGCTCATGCATGAGAAGGTAAATCCGAGCATCAAGACCATCAGGCCGTTGAAAGACGGAGTCATCGCGGACTTCAACGCTGCAGAGATGATGATCCGCGGATTCATAAAGGAAGTGAACAGCAGGCGCAGGTCACTGTTCACCCCGAACCTTAAAATCGTGGTAGGCATTCCGTCAGGCAGTACGGAAGTGGAAATCAGGGCCGTAAGGGATTCTGCGGAACATGCGGGAGGACGTGACGTGTACCTGATTTTCGAGCCTATGGCAGCCGCACTCGGTATCGGGATGGACGTGGAAGCGCCGAAAGGCAACATGGTGGTCGATATCGGAGGCGGAACGACCGAAATAGCGGTCATCTCACTGGGAGGCATCGTGCAGCAGAACAGCATAAAGGTAGCCGGAGACGTATTCACCAGCGACATACAGTACTATCTCAAGCAGCAGCACAATATCAAGGTCGGCGAAATCACCGCCGAAAAGATAAAGATAGCAGTCGGGTCGGTGGTGACTGACCTCGATGTGGAGCCGGAGCCGTTCCTGGTAAGGGGGCCGAACCTGATGACTGCGCATCCTGTAGATGCCACAATCACATATCAGGAAATCGCACATTGCCTGGACAAGTCCATCGCAAGAATCGAGGCCGCCGTCCTCCACGTGCTGGAGCAGACTCCGCCGGAACTTTATGCGGATATCGTGGAAACAGGTATATACCTGTCCGGAGGCGGGGCACTTCTGAGGGGACTCGACAAGAGGCTGTCCGAAAAAGTGAACATTCCTTTCCACGTAGCCGATGACCCGCTCAGGGCCGTGGCGAGAGGAACCTGCCTGGCATTGAAGCACACGGACCATTATCCGTTCCTGATGAGGTAGGATGTCCCGAAGGAGCAATATATTCAAAATCATCATAAATGCAGCTGTCTTCATAATCCTGGAGGTAGCTGCATTGGTTATGCTATACCACAACGGAGAGCTGCAGAAGACCTGGATTTCTCAGGGGACACACAGTATTTCGGCATTCCTGTGGGGAGGCGCCGAAAGGGTGAAAGACTATTTCTCCCTCAGGAAACAGAACGACAGGCTTGCGGAAGAGAATTTCAGGCTGCAGAATATCATTCGGAAATACAATATCGAAACAGAGGAATCCGCCGGGGCGGACAGTGTTTCCGATATCGCAGGCTGTTACAGGTATGTACTGGCA
>DVIP01000107.1 GCA_018711225.1 Candidatus Cryptobacteroides intestinipullorum
GATACGGCGGAAGATATTCCTACGACCTGATCGAAGGTCCCGATTTCAACATTTCATACGGGAAATTCCTGGACGAATATTCCGGAATCAACGTGACAGCACCGTTCAAGCTGGAAGCCTTTTCGGCTGCAGACAGGAAATCC
The DNA here is from genome assembly GCA_018711225.1 of Candidatus Cryptobacteroides intestinipullorum. Taxonomy (GTDB): domain Bacteria; phylum Bacteroidota; class Bacteroidia; order Bacteroidales; family UBA932; genus Cryptobacteroides; species Cryptobacteroides intestinipullorum. Next base: position 144 of record DVIP01000107.1, read on the forward strand.
GATACCTGTTCCAGGATAGGGGCAGCCAATCTTATAGTCAAGACAGGTGACGGGACAATGGCCTTCAACACGGACTTCGACGGAATCATACTTTCCGTACTTGAAGCCGTGCTGCATGAAAGCGGGAATGAGATATACGGAAGATATTCAGAAGGTTACGGGCCCACAGCGGAAGAAGTGCCCGGGATATACGGAAGAAAGCCTTCCGCACTTGTCGCAGGCTGCGGAGGTGCGGGACGCGCAGCAGCCATGGCCGCCGCCACCCTCGGATATGATACCGTACTGATGAACAGGACACCGGAGAAAGCCCTGGAGATAGCTGAAGACATGCCGGAATACGGTTTCAGGACAGCGCGCATCGGGGAATTTACGGATTATTTCAGATCATCGGACCTGGTCATCTACACCATACCGGGAAAAATACGCGAACTGGAAGATATCGGTCCGGATTCATGGGGGCGCAGCGGCAAGGTCATCCTCGAAGCCAATTACAGGAATCCGTCATTCACTTCAGCACTCATACGGGATGCGGCGATGCACGGATGCACATACATTCCGGGCAAAAGATGGCTGCTTTACCAGGCCCTGACAGGATTCAGGATATTTACGGGAGAAACTCCCGACATTGGAAAAATGTCCGAGGTTTTGTAAGAAATATTGACTAACTTGCGTGTTTGTCCGGAAAGGATAAAATTTGTCCGGGAAGGACGGAAAATAAAAGGGATAATATCATGCCGCTTAACAAGGTGATGCTTATAGGCAATGTCGGGAAAGACCCGGAAATACGCTATCTGGAAGGGGATTCCAAGGTAGCCACAATACGCATGGCCACATCTGAAAAATACAGGGACCGCGACGGGAGACAGAAGGAATACACCGAATGGCACACAGTGACGGCCTGGAGGACCACGGCCGATCTGGTGGAGAAATATGTCAGGAAAGGCTCGCTGCTGTATGTGGAAGGACGACTCAGGACCAGGTCATGGACAGACAAGACGGGAGTCCAGAAGTCGGCTACGGAAATAGTTGCCGAGAACATCCAGTTTCTGGGAAGACAGCCCCAGTCAGGGGCTGAAAACGGCACGTCTGCCCCGACGGCTCCGAAAACACCTCCCACGATGCCGGAAATAGACACGGTAGACGATGACCTTCCGTTCTGACAGACAGGCCATGCCCGCGAAAACAAGACACAAACCGTATTTATATAGAACAAATAATCAGCATATCATGAAATTAGACGTTGTACTCGGACTCCAGTGGGGCGATGAAGGCAAAGGCAAGATCGTAGATGTCCTGGCCGGGAATTATCCGGTAGTAGCCAGGTTCCAGGGAGGTCCCAATGCGGGCCATTCCCTGCATTTCGAAGGCAAAAGTTTCGTGCTCAGATCCGTCCCGTCCGGGATTTTCAGGAAAGATGCCATAAACATCGTCGGCAACGGCGTGGTGTTGGACCCTATCACATTCAGGAAAGAATGCGAGAATATAGAGGCTACAGGCGTCCCGGTGAAGGAAAGGATAGTCATCGCCAAGAAGGCACACCTGATTCTTCCCACCCACAGGCTTCTGGATGCCGCAAACGAGGCGGCAATGGGGAAAGGCAAAATAGGCTCCACACTTAAGGGCATCGGTCCGACATACACGGACAAAGTGAGCCGCAACGGTCTCAGGGTGGGAGATATACTGGCTCCTGACTTCGAGGCGAGATACCGCAAGCTGAAGGACAGGCATGTCAGGATTCTCTCCCAGATGCAGTTCGAATGTGACCCGTCCGCCGAGGAAGCCGACTTCTTCTCGGCAATAGAGTACCTGAAAGGATTCAGGCTCATCGACTGCGAATATTTCGTGAACAAAATGCTCGAAGACAAGCCGGTGCTTGCCGAAGGGGCCCAGGGTTCCATGCTGGATATCGACTACGGCTCATATCCGTTCGTGACCTCATCCTCCACAGCCTGCGCCGGAGCCTGCATCGGGCTTGGTGTCGCCCCTTCCTGCATAGGACACGTCTACGGGATTTTCAAAGCCTACTGCACCAGAGTGGGGAGCGGTCCGTTTCCGACAGAACTGTTCGACGAGACCGGTGACAAACTCAGGAAAATAGGAAACGAATTCGGGGCCGTGACAGGAAGGCCGCGCAGATGCGGATGGCTCGATCTGGTAGCCCTCCGATATGCAGTGATGATAAGCGGTGTGACTGACCTCATAATGATGAAATCAGACTGTCTGGACACATTCGGGACCATCAAGGTCTGCACATCATACATCGTGGACGGGAAAGAGACTGATCAGGTGCCTTTCGACACATACGCGGACATCACTCCTGTCTACACCGAATTCAAGGGATGGAATGCAGACCTTACGGGATGCCGCAAGGAAGACGAACTCCCTGAAGAATTCCGGAATTACATAGCCTTCATGGAAAATTACCTCGGCGTACCTATCAGGATCATCTCTCTCGGACCGGACAGAGACGCTACCATAATGCGCTGACGAGAAGATTCACATCAAACTGAAAGAAAATGACTGCAACAATAAGAAGATTCCTTAACGATTATCCGGCCGCGAGATGGGCCGCGCTCATCCTTATCGCGCTGATGATGTTTTTCGCCTACATGTTCGTAGACGTAATGTCCCCGCTCAAATCGCTCATAGAGACGGAAAGAGGATGGGACAGCGGGGTATTCGGCACTTATGCGGCTTCGGAATACATACTCAACGTATGCGGTTTCCTGATCATTGCAGGTATTATCCTGGACAAGATGGGCATACGTTTTACCGGTATACTTTCAGCCTCTCTCATGGTAATAGGCGCGGGCGTCAAATACATCGGCATCAGCGACTGGTTCCAGACCACTCAGATGTGCGCATGGCTTGACAGCTGGTGGGTGGCCATGCCCGGCAGCGCCAAACTTGCCGCCCTCGGCTTCATGATATTCGGCTGCGGATGCGAAATGGCCGGCACCACCGTATCGAAAGCGATAGCGAAATGGTTCAAGGGCAAGGAAATGGCGCTGGCCATGGGGCTTGAAATGGCGATAGCCAGGCTCGGAGTATTCGCCGTCATGTGGCTCTCCCCTGCCATATCATCCGGATTCGACGGATCTGTCGTGGCTCCGCTCGCATTCTGCACATGCCTGCTGCTGGTCGGCCTCATAAACTACATAGTATTCTCCGTGATGGACACCAGACTGGACAAACAGCTCGCAGCTGCAGGTGAAGCCACTACTGAAAAGAGTCCGGAAGACGAGTTCCATGTGAGGGATCTGGGTAAGATATTCTCGAGCAAGATGTTCTGGCTTGTAGCACTTCTCTGCGTATTGTACTACTCTGCCATATTCCCGTTCCAGAGATACGCGCCCAATTTTCTCGAAGTGACCCTGAATGTCGATGCAAATACGGCTTCAAGACTGTTCAGCTGTTTCCCTATACTGGCAATGTGCCTTACCCCTGTTCTCGGAATATTCCTTGACCACAAGGGGAAGGGGGCGTCAATGCTTATGATCGGAGCCGTCATCATGATAGCATGCCACCTGAGCTTTGCATTCCTGCTCCCGGTATTCCCGTACAAATGGTTCGCAGTGCTTCTCATTGTCATCCTCGGAGTCAGCTTCTCCCTGGTACCGGCGGCGCTCTGGCCGAGTGTGCCGAAAATCATTGACGAAAAAATCCTCGGAAGCGCATACTGCCTTATTTTCTGGGTGCAGAATATCGGACTGTGCCTCGTGCCTCTTCTCATAGGCGTAGTCCTGAACTCTACAGGAGGCTATCTGATGCCGATGCTTATCTTCTCTTCATTCGGCATACTGGCCTTCATACTCAGCCTGCTGCTGAAAGTGGAGGACAAGAAGAAAGGTTTCGGGCTTGAAATGCCTAATATTCAGGAGAAGGAAGATGCGGAATAGGGAAAATATTGTCAGAAGCAGTACCGCATGCTGGATAGCGCTGGCCTGTCTGGTCGTGCCCATGTTCGCATCGTACTTCTTCGACGACATGTTCTCCACGCTGTCACACATTTTCCAGAATCCCGACATGCTGGAGCTGGGGTGGGACAGCGCCGATTACGGCTTCTATGCCGGAGGCTACTCGTTCCTGTGTGTCTGCGGGGGCCTGGTAATATGCGGAGTGCTTCTGGACATGTTCGGAGTAAGGCTCGTCGGCTCCATATTCGTCGGGCTGATGATAGCCGGTGCCCTGACGGTATTCTTCGCGCTTGTCTCCGGGCTGGCTCCTGAATTGTCCCTGACAATAGCCTATGTAGGCTGCATGCTGTTCGGTCTCGGCAGCGAAATCGCCGGAGTGGCTGTCACCAGGTCGATAGCGAAATGGTTCAAGGGCAGGAATGTGGCCCTGGCGATGGGACTGCAGCTTTCCATAGCCAGGCTCGGAACAGCAGCCGCATTCATATTCGCACCGGTCCTGGTCGCGCAAAAAACTGCCGGCGAAGTCTATACGTTGGCAGAAACGGCAAGACCGGCGATGGTCGGGCTCGCATTGCTCCTGGCAGGAGGGATTCTGTGGGGAATCTTCGTGGCGATGGACGCGGCCTTCGACAGAAGCGCCGGAATACGGACATCGAAGGGAGAAATAAAGGATGAGGACAAGTTCAGGTTTTCTGATATCCTGAAAGTGCTGTCCAATCCCCGCTTCCTGATGATAGCCTTCCTGTGTGTCTTCTTCTACTGCTGCATAATATCGTTCAAGAAGTTCGGCACTTCCATAGTGATACCGAGATTCGGCATGGACGTGGACTCCGCCAAATGGATGATAACCATGATACCGTTCTTTACAGTGATATTCACCCCTGTATTCGGGGCCCTTGTGGACAAGGCAGGGAAAGCTACCGCATGGATGCTCACAGGTGCAGTCCTGGTGCTTGCAGCCCATCTTGTGATGGCATTTGCTCCGCAGGGAACTGCCTTCTACGGTTATCTGGCTATCTCCATGCTCGGTGTAGGATATTCGCTGGTGCCGTCGGCCATGTGGCCTACCGTGCCGAAAATCATCCCGGACAAGAACCTCGGGACCGCATATTCCCTCGTATACTGGATACAGAACATGGGCATGCTGACCGTACCTGTTTTCGTGGGCAGGATATTCAGAAATGAAATCACGGAAGCCGGAAACCTGGTACAGGAAATTACAGCAGCCACCCGTGCGGAATACATATTCGTAGGTCTCGGCATCGCTGCCGTGGCGGTAGCCGTATTCCTGATATTCTCCTCCCGGAAACATCCCGAACTGGAGATTGACTTGCCTAACAGAAAACAAGATGTACAGACTGCTTGATAAGGTAAATTTCCCCGCCGACATAAAAAGACTTAGCCTGGAGGAGTTGAAGGTGCTGTGTTCCGAAATAAGGGAATACATGATCGAGTGCTGCTCGACCAATCCGGGGCATCTCGGCTCAAGCCTCGGTGCCGTGGAACTTATCGTCGGATTCCACTATGTATATGATTCGCCGTCGGACAGGATTGTCTTCGATGTCGGACACCAGGCATATGCACATAAAATAATCACCGGCAGGAAGGAACTTTTCAGACAGAACAGGAAAAAGGGAGGAATCAGCGGATTCACCCGCATGGCCGAAAGCGAATACGATGCATTCGGGGCCGGGCATTCGTCCACATCAATATCAGCCGCACTGGGTCTGGCCACGGCAATCATGATGCAGGGGAAGAAGGACAAGGTGGTGGCACTGATCGGAGACGGCGCACTGACCGGAGGACTGGCATTCGAAGGACTGAACAATGCCGGAAGCGGCAAGGCGGACCTGCTGGTAATCATCAATGACAACAATATCTCTATCGACAAGAACATAGGAGCCATTCACGAACATCTCCTGAAGCTGACTACCGACCCGACATACAACAAAATCAAGACCCATATATGGAACAGGATCGGAGAAGGCAAGTTCAGGAAGGCGATGCAGGAAATGGTGATAAGCGCAAAATCGTCCCTGGTAAAGAAGTCCGGAGGCGACCTGTTCGAAGCTCTCGGATTCAGGTATTTCGGTCCTATCGACGGGAACGACATCGGACAGGTCGTGCATATCCTGAAAAAACTCAGGGGGCTGAAAGGGCCTCTGGTACTCCATACCATCACCACCAAAGGGAAAGGGTTCGCCCCGGCAGAGGAAGACCAGACGGCATGGCATGCACCGGGAATGTTTGATCCGCACACCGGCAAAAGGCTCTCACCGGCGGGGCACAAGGCAAGCCGCTACCAGGACGTTTTCGGAGAAGTGCTCCTGGAACTGGCCCGGAAAGACGGCAGGATAGTCGGTGTGACGCCTGCCATGGCATCAGGATGCGGAATGAATATCCTGGCCAAGGAAATGCCGGAAAGATTCTTCGACGTAGGCATAGAGGAAGAACATGCCGTCACATTTTCGGCGGGACTTGCAGCTGCGGGAATGAAACCGTTCTGCAACATATACTCGTCGTTCTCCCAGAGGGCATACGACCAGATAATACATGACGCTGCCCTGCAGAAGCTCGGCGTGATTCTGTGTTTCGACAGGGCCGGACTTGTCGGAGAAGACGGGGCCACACACCACGGAAGCTATGACATGGCAGCCTACAGGAGCATCCCTGGAATAACGATAGGTGCACCCGTGAACGAACTTGAAATGAAGGACATGATGTACACCGCTTCGAAATACTCCGGAGGACCGTTCATCATCAGATATCCCAGAGGATACGGAGAAGGGCTGGAA
>DVIP01000108.1 GCA_018711225.1 Candidatus Cryptobacteroides intestinipullorum
AGGGAGCCCCGCCGTTGCTCATACTGTCATTGTCTGACATATATGCATGGACAGTGGACTTTTTCGGGCTTCAGGAAGGAGACAGGTTCAGGGTGGTATATGATGAAAAGACCTGCGAAGGCAGTGTGGTGGCCGTCGATACGGTGCGTTATGCCGTTTTTACGAGCAGGGGACAGGATTATCCGGCGGTCATGTTCGACCAGCATGACGGCGGAAACATATATTGGAACGAAAAAGGGGAGAGCATGAGAAAGGCATTCCTGAAGGCGCCCCTGCATTATTCCAGGATAAGTTCCGGTTTTTCGTATGCCAGACGGCATCCCATAACCAGGCGTGTGCAGCCGCATACGGGCGTGGACTACGCCGCCCCGAAAGGGACTCCTGTGGTGACGATAGGAGACGGGGTGGTCACCAGTGCGAAATATGAAGGTGCCGGAGGCAATGTGGTGAGAATCCGGCATAATTCCGTTTATTCCACGGCCTATCTGCATCTTTCCCGTTACGGATCGGGCATCAGGGCCGGCAAGAGGGTGAAGCAGGGAGATGTCATAGGATATGTGGGCTCTACGGGACGCAGCACCGGACCTCATCTGGATTTCAGGGTGTGGAAGAACGGAAGTCCGATCAATCCTCTCAAGATGCAGTCGCCTCCTGCAGAGCCTCTGAAACAGGAGAACATGGAGGCTTTCAGGGCCGTGCTTGCACAGTATGAGCGGCAGATGGCGGGGGACAGCGCGGAAGAACTGGTGCGGGAGATGATGGAAGTCCTGTAGTTTTTGTTAAAATACGTGAGATGAAAAATATAAGACCGATAGAAGATGAAAGCAGGCCGAAGGTCTATATCGAGACATACGGCTGCCAGATGAATGTGAACGACAGTGAAGTCATCCTGTCCATACTGCAGGACGACGGCTATGCCCTTACTGAAGACATTGGCAAGGCCGATCTTATTCTTGCCAACACATGTTCCATAAGGGACAATGCCGAACAGCGTATCTGGGGGCGCCTGGAACAGTTCCGTCTGCAGAAAAAACGCAGGCCGGGCGTACTTGTGGGCATCGTCGGCTGCATGGCGGAGCGGCTGAAAGACAAGCTGCTGGACAGGCATATTGTGGATATTGTGGCCGGTCCGGACTCCTACAGGTCATTGCCGGAACTGATAAGGAATGTCACCCCTGATTCCCCGCAGATGAACGTGCTGCTCTCGCAGGAAGAGACATACGCGGACATAACGCCTGTCAGGATGGACAAGAACGGGGTGTCGGCGTACATATCCATAATGCGCGGATGCAATAACGTTTGTTCTTACTGTGTGGTTCCTTATACCAGGGGAGCCGAGAGAAGCCGCGACCCTCAGACCATAGTCCGCGAGGCAGTGGACCTCTATTCCAACGGCTACAGGGAGGTGAATCTTCTGGGACAGAATGTGGATTCCTATCTCTGGAAGGATCCTGATTCGGCAGACAGGGACGTGAATTTCGCACAGCTGCTTGAAATGGTGGCCAAGATAAGTCCGGATCTCAGGGTGAGGTTTTCCACGTCGCATCCCAAGGATATAAGCGACGAAGTCATCTACACGATGGCCATGTATGACAATATCTGCAAGCATATCCATCTTCCTGTCCAGTCCGGGAGCAATGCCATGCTGGAGAAGATGCGCAGGAAATACACGAGGGAATGGTATCTGGAAAGGGTCAGGAAAATCCGCTCGGTGATGCCCGGATGCGGACTGTCCACCGATATTATAGCAGGATTCTGCGGAGAGACGCAGCAGGATCATCTGGACACTCTGTCTCTCATGGAGGAAGCCGCCTTCGATTCCGCCTTCATGTTCCAGTATTCGGAGAGACCTGGGACTCTGGCGGCCAGAAAATATCCTGACGACGTGCCGCCTGAGGTCAAGACTGCCAGACTGAATGAAATCATAGCATTGCAGAACCGGCTGTCAGGGGAAAGCAACAGGAAGGATATCGGAAAGGTGTTCAAGGTCCTGGTGGAAGGTGTCTCCAAACGCAGCCCTGACGAACTTTTCGGAAGAGCCGGCAACAATAAGGTATGTGTCTTCCCGGCAGAGGGACACAAGACCGGAGACTATGTGGAAGTGGAGGTCCTCTCCTGTACGTCTGCAACGCTGATTTCGAGGCTTGTAAAGGGATAGGTAAACTGCATTTCCATGGAAATCGTGACTATATTGGGCTATATTCTGCTTGTCCTGCTGATGGCCGGGACCATTCTGGTCATACTCAGTGACGAGGACGGGGATTCCGGAAAGAAGATAGCCTGGATTATTGTCGTTGTCATGCTGCCTGTCATCGGAATGGTGTCGTACCTGGTGTTCGGGCTTAATCCGCGGCTGAATTCAAAGTACATGGAATATTCCAGGCGTTTCCATGACAGTTTTTCCGAGCTGTCGGACGCCAGATCGTACCGGAGACTGTTCGGAGAGAACAACAAGGACAAGATAAGGGAGGGGTACAGGGAACTTTCCGTCCTGCTTTCCCACAGCAACGGGACTACCGTCACGGACAATAACAATGTCGAGATAATAACATCCGGCAAACGGAAATTCGAGGCCCTTGTCAGCGACCTGGAGAGCGCGAAAGACCATATCCACATGGAATATTTCTATTTCAGGAAGGACAACGGCAGCAAGCGTATCAAGGAAATCCTCATGAAAAAGGCCCGCGAAGGTGTCAAGGTCCGTTTCATACACGAGAACATAGCCAATATCGACATAAACCCGGGGTATTACAATGAAATGAAGAAGGCCGG
>DVIP01000109.1 GCA_018711225.1 Candidatus Cryptobacteroides intestinipullorum
GCGCATAATTGGCTATTGTGTTCGGGCGGGTATTGTTCAGGATGCCTCCCTTTTCTGCATCCACGTATGCGAAGGAAGAGCGTACATGAGTCGAATATCCTTCGCCTCCGCCTACCCGGCACGTTACGAAAAAGTCTTCTCCATCTTGCGGACCTTGCCAACCCAGATTGTTGTTCGAACCGAAACAATAGAGACGCCGCCCGTCAGCCCGGCGGAATTCTTCCGTCCACTCCGCCATAAGGCCGGTATCGCCATGCAGTTCGTTGCCCAATGAAAACATCACGAATGATGGGTGATTCCCGTATTCCTCCGATATCCTTTCCGCTTCCCGGCGGACAAGTCTGTCCAGCCACGCATTTTCCCTTTCCACTGCGCCCCAAAGAGGAAGTTCCACCTGCAGATATATCCCTTCCCTGTCAGCCGCCTCGAAAGCTGCCTCCGGTGGTGTCCAGGAATGGAAACGGTAATGATTTATGCCGTATTCCTTCGCTTTGGAGAACAGTTTTCTCCAGGATTCCGTATCAGTAGGAGGATAACCTGTCAGCGGAAATACGCAGGCATCGTGTTTTCCGCGCAGGAAGACGTCGAGCCCATTGTTGGTGAAGCTTGTGCCGTCCGAAGAGAACTCGCGCATCCCGGTATGCCCGGACAATGCATCACGATATCTTCCTGCTGACAGTTCAGCCTTGAACTCATACAGGTGAGGATGAAATTCGCTCCATAAAAGAGGCTCAGGACCCATATCAACGACAAACGACAGACTGTTCAGACCCTTTTCCAGCCTGACCGTTTCCGCCACGGCAGACGGGAGACTGGATAAAGGTGTCTGCGCGTCACATGACGCAGGTTCAGGTATTGTATTCAAGGATATTTCCGCCCTGCATTTCCTGTCAGAGACTACTTCCAGCCTCACTTCCGCAGTTCCGGCCTTCACATCCGGATAAATGTCCATTGAGGAAATGTAGACCGGGTCCGCAGCCTGGATGAACATGCTGCCGATAACGCCGTTCCAGTTCGTCTGCGTGGACTCGCTCCAGGCATGCGAGCTGCGCACCTGTTCCGGTACTGCAGACGGGGAATTGTCCACGGTCAGAGTGATTTCGTGGCGGCCCGGCTGCAGAGCAGGCAGTTCATATCTGTGTGGGGCAAGCAGGCATGAGTCGCTTCCCACTGTCTTTCCGTCCAGCGAAACGGTGCACGGCTTGGTCCTTTCGAGTACAAGTGTAAGCCGTTTTCCGGAAAACGAGGCGGGGATATCCACTGTCCGTGTATAGGACACCTGCCCGTCAAACGGATAAAGCCGCGTCAGGCCGGATGTCAGGTCCCTGCAGGTATTCCTTTCGCCCAGACGGTTTTCGTCCGTAGTTCCGGGAAGAATACATGTCCCCAGCGACGATTTCCATTCTCCGTCGAGAAAAAGGCTGTCCCTGCCCGGCTCTCCGTGAAGGATAAGCGGGGCGAGGACAGCCGCAAGCAAAATTGACAAATGTTTCTTTTCCATTATTCGGCTACCAGATAAAGCACACGGCTGGACCAGTCGTTCTGCTTGTGATAATCTACTGTATGGGTATATGGTATTTCAAGGCCGGCAGTCATCAGGTATTTCCCGGAAAAGGACTTCCCTTCGAAAGGCAGAGGCTTGTTGTCTATCCTGTCCAGTTCCGTCACCCTGTACATCCGGTCCGGATCAAGTCCGGCCATTTTGACCCGCGGAAGGTGTTCGTTCCTGAAATGTTCGAGTTTCCACCAGAAGAATACCGCTTCGGACTTGTCTTCAGAGCAATACATCAGGGAGGCCAGATTGTGCCCGTCATACGGAGACACCAGTCTGTATATGTCTCCGAACTGTACCACAGGCCGGATCATCTTATACTCAGCGATGGCTTTCCGGCAGAGATCCTTTTCTTCCTGTGTCATGTTCTCCGGCTGGATTTCCATGCCCAGGCGTCCGCTCATGGCGACATCTATGCGGTATTTCAGAGGTATTGTCCTGAATGTCTGATGATTCGGAGCAGCACTTATATGAGATCCCATCGCTATTGCAGGGAAGAAATAGGATGTTCCCCACTGCATGTATACTCTCTGTAGAGCATCGGTATTGTCGCTCACCCAAAATTCGTCAAACCACGGGAGAATGCCGTAATTGGCCCGGCCCCCTCCGCTTGCACAAGCCTGTATCACCAGATCGGGATATTTGGCGCGGATCCGGTCGCAAACGGCCTCGAAACCCCTGTGGTACTCTATGTACATGTGGCTCTGCCTGTCATCATCCAGATATTGGGAACCGTGGTTCATTATCGCCATATTGGCGTCCCACTTGATGTATCTGATTTCCGGAGCCTCGGTCATAATCCTGTCCACGACATTGAACACGAAATCCTGCACCTCCGGATTTCCCAGGTCCAGCACAAGCTGTGTACCTCCCCTGCCCGTAACAGGGTCTCTGGATACAGGCTTCAGTACCCAGTCCGGATGGCTTTCGTAAAGTTCGCTGACAGTATTGGTCATTTCAGGTTCAATCCAGATGCCGAAGTCTATACCGTGCCGTTTTGCGGCATCGACAAGTCCCTGGATTCCGTGCGGCAGCTTTTTCCTGTCGGTTTTCCAGTCTCCCAGAGAAGAATTGTCCCTGTTCCGGGGGTATTTTTCACCGAACCAGCCGTCATCCATCACGAAAAGTTCTCCGCCCATGGAGGCTATGTCCCCCATCATCCTGTCCATACCGTCTTCGGTTATATCGAAATACACGCCTTCCCAGCTGTTCAGCAATATGCTGCGTTCCTCGTCCCCGTGAGCCAGCCTGTGTTTTCTGGCCCAGTCATGGAAGTTCCGGCTGACCCCGCTCAGACCCTCACGGCTGTATGTCAGCGCAAGTTCCGGAGTCACGAACCTTTCTTTCGGAGAGAGTGCATACTCGGATGCGTCCGGACTGATTCCCGCGAAAAAATTATGGTAATCAGTGTCTCCCGTATCGAATTCTATTTCAAAATTGCCTCCGTAACATAATGCGGCCCCGATGACATCTCCCGTATTCTCCCTGGGCTTTCCATCCAGCGAAATCATCACTTCCGCATGGGACGTGTGCGAATTTCTGACGCCGTCCCTGTTCCTTATGATTTTCACTCCCGGCTCCAGCGGCTCGCAGGCTACACGGCCTTCATCCGCCCATGAACCGTACAGGTGGGAAATCCATACATCGCCTTTTCTGACAGGAAGAAACGCAGAGGCGTATTTTTCCAGGATGACAGGCTTTTTCGCCATGTTGGAAAACTCCGCCCAGGTCTCTATCATTTCGGTATCGGTATAAGCCCTGTAGCATATATCGGCATAGAAAGGATATACAGTATCCTTAAGCCTGATTCTGGTCACCCGTGCATTTTTTTCCTCTTCCTCAGACACGCTTTCCACCACGAGTTCGAGAGTCATGTCCCCGTTGGGATGGACCACCGAGAGAGCTGGCTCTGCCGGACAGTTCATCCCGTAAACAGGATATGCGTCGAGAGCCGGCATTCCAGAATCAAGCAGGGTTTTCATGTCAGACTCCCCTATGCTTTCACCGAAATACAGGAATTTCAGAGCTTTTCCCGGCTCCGCATACAGGACTGCGGAAATACTGCCGGTGCCGATATGCACGAGGTTTTCGGATTTTTCAGCATCCCTTGTCAGAAAGGTGCGGACAATCCTGCCCCATTCCTTGATTTCACTGTCATCCCACGGACCTTCGGAAGAAGCCTTGGGATAAAGCATGGAACAGGTCTCGTCCTTGTCCGAAAGAGACCACATCACGCGGCCCAGACCGTTGGCATCCATCCATTCCCACCATGCAGCCCATTCCTCCAGGTCCAGAGGTCCGTCACCGTCGGCATTCATTCCCGCACATTCCGACACGAACAGCGGAATCCCTTTGGATATGGCATAATCGCCTCTTACCCTGAGTTCGGCACCGTGTGTCCCTGCATAGAAATGCAGGGTGTACATTATGTTCCCGACACCCCTGATAGGATCATCGGCCACGATATGCACGTCCTGATCCCAGTGAGGACATCCTACAAGGACTACAGCCCTCGGCTCTATGGAGCGTATCAGGGATATCATTTCCTCCGCATAGGCCTTGATATCGGCCCAGCTGTCTTCCACAGGCTCATTGAACACCTCATAGATGACATTCGGAACTCCCTTGTACCTCTCCGCCACTGCTGTAAAAAACCGGCGTGCCTCTTCCGTACGCAGTTTGTGCGCATGCCAGTCTACAATCACATAAATTCCGTTGTCTATCGCGGCATCGGCCACCTTGTACAATGAATTCAGGGCCGTCTCCGGATCAGACGCGAAATTCCCTTCAAGTTCCGCCCCTATCGCGGCACGCACGACATTGCATCCCCATGTTCCGGCAAGCTGGTCCACCGCCCCGTGATTGTAGAATCTCGGCCACAGGTTATGCCATCCTATGCTGACTCCTTTCAGAATCACAGGATTGCCCTTCTCATTTACCAGAGACTGGCTTTTCACTGAGAGCCAGCCGTTTTCCTCAACAGGTGATGCGGCATCGGCCGGTCCGGACGCAAGCAGTGCGGATGCAATGAATGCGAAAATTATTTTTCGGATTTTCATGATTTGCAATATTGGTTCATAGTTTTCCTTATCTGCCGCTTCTTCTTTCCGCGAGGGCAGATGATATTTCAGCCATTCTCGATGTGGTCAGAGGATAGAAAATCACCACCAGGGCAGCTGCAAACGCACCTATGGACGGAATCCAGCTCATCATCGCCTTCAGTCCTGTAATGGCTGCCTGAGACTGTACGGCAGCATCCGAAGTGTCATAGCCGAAAGCCGCCAGCACCCACAGTATCAGTGCGCTGCCGAAAGCCCCGCCGAATTTCTGGGACATGGACGATGACGAAAAGATAAGCCCGGTAGAAGCGGAAGCATTCCTGTACTCTGAATAATCGGCTATATCCGCGAACATGCTCCAGAGAAGAGGCAGCGTCACGCCCGTCGCTATGCTTATCAGAACCTGCAGGATGATAAGGGTCCACATCCCTGCCACCGTAGATGGTATGAACATGATGAACAGGCTCAGAACACCTGCGACTGCCAAGGCCAGGATATATGAAGACTTCTTTCCCAGACGGTCCGAAAGCGGAACCGCCAGAGCCACGCCGAGCATATTTGCCACCTCTCCTGCTGCGAGGAAGATACCGCATGTGAAAATCGCGGATGTGCCTATCACGTCCTTGAAATAATATGCGGCCGCCCCTCCCCTGATAGAGTTGAAGAGCAGTACCCCGATACCTGCAGCCAGCAATATCCACCACGGACCGTTCTTCACAAGGGATTTCATGTCTTTCCATACCGATGCGTTTCCGGCCTGAGGGGCTTCCGGCTTCACCCTTTCCCTCGTCATCGCGAAACAGAGGATGAAAAGCACGGCACAGATCAGTCCGACCACTGCCATCGTATACTGCCATGAATCCGATACGGAAATATTGCCCTTGCCCCGGAAAAATTCAAGCAGAGGCTCGAAAATGGCAAGCGCAATGAAACTACCTCCGTATGCGAAAAACATCCTGTATGAGGAAAAAACGGTCTTTTCCCTGGAATCAGGCGTAATCACACCCAACATGGCACCGTACGGGACATTGATGACGGAATATGTCGTCATCATTATGATATAGGTGATGTAGGCGAAGGCATGTTTGAAACCATAGCCTGCATCGGGAGTGGTGAATGTCAGGACACCGGCAATGGCGAAAGGTACGGCGGCCCAGAGCAGATAGGGACGGTATACTCCCCATCTGGTTCTGGTCCTGTCGGCAATCATCCCCATTATCGGGTCAAACACCGCATCGTACAGTTTGGTTATCAGCAGCAATGTTCCTGCATGGGCAAGCGACAGCCCGAAAACATTGGAATAAAAGAAGGGAAGATAATAGGAGAAAATCTTCCAGAACATGGAAGAGGACATGTCTCCCAGACCGTACCCCGCTTTTTCCAGAAAAGTCGCTTTGTCTTGGTTTCGGTTTTTCATATAAATCCAGGTCTTTTCAATGATTGGACGGTGTGCTCAAATTCGGCACAGTCCGCGCAGTTCTGTCATTTCCTGTTCCTGTCGATAAGGCGGTTAAGCCTCTTTACGGAATCGGTAGTGGTGTAGCCGTCAGGTTCGGTGTTGAAGCAATAGTCCAGAAGCCTGTCCACAGACGATACCGCCACATGCATCCTCGTATCGCTGGACGCATAATAGATATAGACCGTTCCGTCTTCGTCAGCTATCCAGCCGTTGGAAAAGAGCACATTCATCACGTCTCCGATGTATTCGTCCCCTTCAGGTACCAGGAAAAAGCCACCCGGCTCGGCTATGACCCTGGAAGGATCATCAAGAGATGTCACATACAGATAGAGCACATACCGCAGGCCTGACGCGCAGCCGCGCACTCCGTGAGCAAGATGCAGCCAGCCTTTCGGAGTCTTGATCGGTGCCGGACCCTCGCCGTTCTTCTGCTCCTTGATAGTATGGTAATGCCTTGCATTTATGATTTTCTCATTCCTTATCACGATATTTTCCATACTGTCCACAAGAGCCCAGCCGATTCCGCCGCCGCGTCCCGCGTCTATGAACCCGTCCTGCGGCCTTGTATACAGGGCGTATTTGCCGTTCACAAATTCAGGATGCAGCACCACATTCCTCTGCTGCGCCTCCGACACCATGTCCGGAAGCCTTTCCCATGTGACAAAATCCCTGGTCCTCGCCACTCCGGCAGATGCTACCGCAGCGGAAAGGTCCCCCGGAGCTGCGGAAGGGTCCCTGCGTTCGACGCAGAATATGCCGTAGATCCAGCCGTCCTCATGGGCGGTAAGCCTCATGTCGTATATGTTGGTGGCAGGTTCGCCGTAGTCAGGCATAGTGACAGGTCTGTCCCAGAAACGGAAATTGTCCACTCCGTCAGGGCTTTCGGCTACAGCGAAAAATGACTTGCGGTCTGCCCCTTCCACACGGACCACCAGAATGTATTTTCCGTTCCATTTGATGGCGCCGGAATTGAAGGTGGCATGAATGCCGAACCGCTCCATAAGATACGGATTGGTCTCCTTGTTCAAGTCATACCTCCATTCAAGCGGGGCATGTTCTCCTGTCAGGATCGGATATCTGTACCGTTCGTATATTCCGTTTCCTTCCACAGGTTCGTTTTTTCTGGTAACAAGGGCTTCATGTTGCTGTTTGAGCCACTCTAATCTATCTTCAAACTTCATGTCAATAACAATTTATCATTACACAAATCCAAATACGTTTCCTTTAAAAACAGCGGTCAGTCCAGGAAAACCATTTTCCCCGTTTCAGAGAATTTCCTGAAATCCGCTTCAGATTCCTGCCCCGGCCACGGCGCATAGAAATGTCCCGGAATATCACAGGCATTCCTCCACACCAGCACATAGGCTATCGGATAATCCTTTATGGCAGGATAGAGCACTTCTGTCCACCACGCAGCGTATGGAAGGCCCTCAAGTCCCGTTTCAGTCAGGGCTATGAGTTTTCCGTGTTCTTTTCCGAGCTGCTCCATGAAAGCCAGGGACTCCCTTAGCTGGGCAGAATAGGCTGCATTTGATGCAGGCACTTCCCCGTACTGGTAGCAGTCCAGTCCCAGCATGTCCGTCATATCATCGCCCGGATAGCGCTCCATGTATCCGGCCTTGTCCACTCCGGCACCCGGAGAATAGGCCCACACAAGGTTGTCCATGCCGCGTTTTTCCGTCAGATAGCTGTAGGTAAGCTTCCACAGGGCCTTGTATTCATCTGCCGTACACAAATCCTGTCCCCACCAGAACCAGCTTCCGGTATGTTCGTGCCACGGTCTGAAAATCATCGGGATAAGATTCCCTTCTTCGTCGCGGAACGTATCGAGATAATCGGCACAGTTCGCAAGCCACTGCATGAATACTTCATGCTTCTCTCCTCCTTCGAGGACAGATGCCACCACCCTGTCAGAAGACACGTCCCAGCTGTCTCCGCCGGTAAGTGGATTCCTCGGATGCCAGGACAATGTCACCACACCGCCGCGGGCATGCTGTTCCAACGCAGCCGTCCGCATCAGACCGAAATGATTGCCGTCCAGGTTTTCCCTGCTCAGGAGTTCGATTCCTCCCAGGTCCAGTCCCAATACCGCCGGATTCTTTCCGCAGACATCTTTCACATCAGACCTGTCCGGGAAATCACCCTCCACGGCCCTCCACGAATGCCCGTACATGAAGGCATCCTGCTGGCCGAAAAGGATCTTCCCTTCAGAGACTCCGGACTGCAATACCGAAATCAGGTCTTCAGCCGGAGACTTTTCCGCCGTACATGCCGTCAACACAGCTGCGGCGGAAATTATTGCTGTCAATATATTCTTCATTTTTCTGTCATAATATGTTTTCAACAAGGGACATTTCCGCTGTTCCGGCTTACGGCTTAACGAAAAAGCTGGTCTTAAGAAGATCCTCGTCAGCAGAAGAAGGTCCCACCATAAGGATAAATTCGCCCGGTTCCACGACTGGTTTCAGGTCCTTGTCGAGGAAACGGAGCTTGTCCGGAGTGACCGTAAACTCTACTGTCTTCGTCTCTCCCGGCTCCAGGGATATCCTCGCGAAGTCCTTCAGTTCCTTCACCGGTCTCGTAACCTGAGAGAACCTGTCCCTGATATAGAGCTGCACTATCTCGTCCCCTGCCATCACCCCGGCATTGCGCACCTTTACGGAAACCTTCAAAAAGCCGTCGGCAGACATTTCCTTTTTATCAATGCTAAGGTCAGAATATTCATACTCGTTGTAGGAAAGCCCGTAACCGAACGGATAAAGAGGAGTGCTCGGTGTCACGGCATACGGGTGGAAATACTGGGACGGCTTGTGGTTGTATATCATCTGCACCTGACCTGCCGAGCGAGGTAT
>DVIP01000110.1 GCA_018711225.1 Candidatus Cryptobacteroides intestinipullorum
TATTCGCTCCCGACATATTTTGCAGTAAAGACCGCTCAGCCATGTTCCTGGAACGGACAGGACCGGACCCATAAAATGGTCATTGCGGTATCGATTGACGGGGAAATTTACTTTTATCCTATCCGGCTTGATTGCCTGCAACCGAACACGACATATAAAATCAGGAATATCAGTCTGAGAGGGAAACCGACACTGTACTCGAATTTTTATGAGTGGAGCCTGTCTACTCATTCAGAGAATACGAAGGAGGCCGGATCAGTCCCTGCTCCAGTGATGCAAAAAGCTTTCTGGAAAGTGCAGGACAATGTGGCAGAAACGGATAATCTGATACTTTACTGATTGTATATCAACAAAAGCGAATACTGCTCATGAAATATGTCTTGAAGTATATTATGATGCTGGCTGCAATTGCCGCAGTGCCGGCTTGCTCGATAAAGGAGGACCGGAGCTCCTGCCCGTGTATGCTTACTGTGGATTTCCCGGAGGCTGCCGCGAAGGTAATGATGAACTGCTGGAATCAGGAGCGCAGAATCATAGATGATGTCCTGGAACTGGACGGTGAAAAATGTATCAGAAAATATCATGTCCCGAAAGGCAGTTGCACAGTTTCTGCCATCGAGGGGTATGAAGGTCTTGAAGTATCCGGTGAGGTCTTGCTCATTCCGGAAGGAAAGCAAATGTCTTGTCTGTATGCCTGTGCATCTGATGTGGCAACTGATGGTGAAACCGCAGAATACAAAGTGGACTTCAAGAAGAATTATGTCAAGGTCAACCTTTGCTTCAGCGGCAGTGAAACCGGCTTGTGCCCGTATGACCTGCTTGTCAGGAGCAATGTTGCCGGTCTGGAGATGAGAACGCTCGCTCCGGTCATCGGGACATTTACGTGTACTCCGGAAATCAGTGAAGCGAAAGGGTATCAGTTCATCATCCCACGACAACTGGATGAAACTTTGTCGATAGATCTTATGCAGGGGGCCGAAATATATGACACAATCATGTTAGGCCGCATAATCGCTTCGTCCGGATATGACTGGACGGCGGAAGCACTTGCGGACATAGACCTTGTGATTGATTTGCCCAAAGGAGAAATCAGTATAACGGTTTCAGGCTGGAACGGACCATTTTCAACTACAATTATCATATAGTACACACACACTTTTTGAATACAGGCAATGCCTTCTTCGGGATTCTTCCCGATTTGCTTGTAGTATATTCTTAAAGGCATTGCCGGGAAAGGGGAGCCGTGACGGTCGTCCCCTTTTATGATTTGATACAGATACTTTTTTTCTTATCTTGTGCAAAATAAAATAAAGGTATGGTATCTGAAGACTATCTCAGGGACGTTACCATTGGCAATCTTGCCGAGCTGTCCGGCAAAATAATATTACAGGAGTACAATCCGCGCTGGGAACAGATGTTCAGGCAGCAGGAAGAACGGATAAAACAGGCTCTGAAGGGGAAACAGATACACATTGAACATGTCGGCTCCACCTCCGTACCAGGGCTTTGCGCAAAACCGGTCATTGACATTCTCCTTCTTGTAGAGGATTCGTCGGACGAGGATTCCTATGTGGTCCAGCTGCAAGACAGCGGATATAATCTGAGAATACGGGAGCTTGAATGGTTTGCGCACCGGATGTTCAAAGGCGAAAATCCGGAAGTGAACCTGCACGTTTTCTCCTTCGGCTGTGAGGAGGCGGAACGAATGACAGCTTTCCGCGACCGGCTGAGGGCGGACGAAGAAGACCGTCTGCTGTATGCTGATACGAAAAGGCGGCTTGCAGCCCGGGAATGGAAATATTTACAGGAATATGCCGATGCGAAATCTTGTGTGGTACAAGAAATTCTACGTCATATTTATGGATAGGATTTTGCTTCTGTTAATCGATGAGAGGGAATAAAATCCTAAACCTCTATTGTGAGCCGGAATCACTTCTATCGCAAAGCGACAGAAGTGCCTTCGGCTCATCTATAAGGAATAATGTCCGGTCATCGCAGGTATGGAGCATGCGGAATGTGGCGATGGCAGGACATTGGTCGGCTGTCCGATGTCCGAAACGGAGCCTGCGGAGTGAGAACAGAGGACGACCGACACCGCTCTGCCCGGAAGACAAGTCTCTGTGCAGATTTCTGTGCAGAGTCTTGTGGGCGTTTATTCTGAAAGTAGGGTCAGTGAGTCAGGACATCTGCGATAGCGTGCGAGAGCAGATGTCCTGGCTGTCTGACACCGCTTGTCAGAGCAAAAGTGTCCCCGTGAAATGAACCGAATGAAGAGGAACGGAGTAAGCCAGCACGAAGTGCCGGCGAGCGCAGTGGCTGAAATGAGGTGAAATGGAGCGGGGACTCTTTTGCGAGTCATATCGCTTACGATTTTCTGTTCCCTCTAGAATTCTTTATATAACCATATAATTATGTAATTATGATATTATATAATTATATATTATAATAATATCTATTCTATAACTCATTGAGTTTTTCTTCGTTTTCTTCAATGTAAGTCATAATGATGGCGGACGCAAGAGACCTCAAAGGAATATTCCGACTTGCATTGATGCGGATGATCTCAAGTCTTTTCTTGACATCCTTGGGCAGCCAGATTGCATAGCCCTGCTCGCTGATTCCTGTATATTTGGCGAGGTTTTCTTCAAAAGCATCCTTTCTTTTCTTGCGGCGCTTTGCCTCTTTTTCTGCGGCAGAACTTTCATCTGCATTCGCGGCTGGTTCTTTATCGGGTGCCGTTATTCCCCGCACGATGTCATCCAGTCCCATGTTCGCAAGCGGGTTGTCTATTTCCGGTCTGTTGTTCTTTGCCATATTCTTTATTTTTTAAGATCCAGTTCCCCGATGATTTTATTGAACGCCGGTTCAAGGATTTCCGTCTGGCTTTTCTCCAGCGGATACAGAGTGGAATACCTTTTTACTGCTACGCTCTGCTTCACAACCGGTGTGACGGTGCCTACAAGTCCGAGGTACCCGATCGTCTGTTCCCTCTGGCGTATCTCTTCCGCCTTCCTCTCGGCAGTGTTAATCCGGTTGGGAATGAAAATCAGGTTTGCAGAAGACACCGACTTCAGCGCCTTGACAAATATGCCTGTTGCATCCACGGTATCTGCGTCGAACGATATGGGTATTATTGCCGTATCAGCCGACTTGTAGATGTAAGCCAGGTTACGGTCGTTCAGGTTTCCCGGGCAGTCAATCAGCACGATGCCCGGCACTTCTTTCATCTTCTCTACCACCTGCACGAGACGGTCGCGGTCGGAGGTGTCCAGCATCTCCACATTCCACGGAATCTGTGTACCCGGAGCAGCATTCTTTTCACGCTGGCGATGGCGGTACAGCGACGCCTGAAGGTCCGCGTCTATCACAATCGTAGGAACGCCATGCTCTATAAGACGGTTGGCGAACAATGCGCAAAGGGTCGTCTTGCCGACACCTCCTTTGATATTGCTGAAAATTATTATCCTGTTCTTCATTTCTATGCTGTCATGTGAAGTTATTCCATTTACAAAGATAGCAAATATGCAGCATGATGCCAAGAAAATCACTATATAATTATATATATATTATTTTATGTATTTATATAATTATGTAAAAATATGTATAATTCAGATCCCTATGAGTCAATAATATGGCTGGTCAAAAAGTGTTGGCTTGAATTTCTTTTAATACTAATATGACAGTCCGATGCTATATTGATGCATGAGTGCAGGCTTCTGGCGTAGGTTTCCTATGCCAGAGGCCGTGGTGGATAGGGAGTCTTGCGAGGCTTGCCGAAGCAAGTCTCCGACCTATGTGGGGAATTTATGTTATATGCATCATGCAAATAAAAAAATTGCATCGCCGATTTTACTTTTATTTCTTTGCCGGGTCTTTTATGCAGAATGTCCGTTCAAATGAGCTTGCGGACAGGAACTGGAAAATGTACAACTTAAACATTTGATGTCATGAGACTAGAAGGAAAATTGAAAATAGCGATAATGACGATAATGGTCATTGTCCTTTCATGCGGAACAGCTGATGCACAGCGTTGGCACCGGCACTACCGTCCGTATCGTGCGGTAACGGTGGTTTCAAGACCGGCCCGTACCGTTCATGTCACGAACAGTTTCACGCAGAAGGAACGTTTCGGGATGGCAATGGCATACCTTAAAAACTACGGATACCTTACTGTGAAGAAGTATGCGAAAATGACCGGACTGTCGAAAACGGCAGCAAAAGCGGAACTTGAGGCATTTGCGGCGGACAAGGACAAGCCCGTCACGGCTGTCATAAGAGACGGGAAGAAAGTATATGTAATCAGAGACAGGAATTGAGATTTATGATTAGAACGGTGAAAAAAATCGGGATAATGACAATGATGGTATTGATGTTTTTGTCGGTAAGCTCCTGCGGCACATTACGCAGGCATCCTCGTCATCACCATCATCATCATCCGCACCGTCACCGGATAGTGATTGTTGCGGAACAGTCTGCCGCCACTGGGCAAGGCAGTGATTGTGTCACCTTTGAAGAATGTCTGGCCATGGCCGGACCGGATTCCCATGGCAGCATCGAATGATACTGAGATAGTTTCTGCCCTGAAAGAGGATGCCGGAAAGGGATTCCGGATGCTGATGGCCAAATACAAGGAGCCTGTATACTGGCATATCCGACGGCTTGTCGTCTCGCACGACGATGCCCAGGATGCCGCCCAGGAGACCTTCGTACGGGTATTCCGTTCTTTCCGGCAGTTCAAGGGCGGATGTCCGTTAGGAGCGTGGATCTACAGGATTGCCACCAATGAGGCCATGCGTGTATTGGAGCGCAGACGAGAAGGACGGCTCTCCCTGGATGACCCGGAGGCAGGGGCAGACGCCCTGATGGCCGACGGATATGTGGACTACAGCGACCTGGAAGCGGTGAAACTTCAAAAGGCCATCCTGTCATTGCCCGCCAGGCAGCAGCTAGCTTTCAACCTGCGATATTACGATGGACTGGGATATGATGAGATAGCCGTCATTACAGACTCCACGGCAGCCAATGTGAAAGCCAACTATCATATAGCCAAAGAGAAGATAATAAAATACATGAACTCTACAGATTAAGAATATGGGAAAAGATTTTGATTTCGACCAGGTAGGAAAACGCATGCCTTACAAGACACCGGAAGGCTTCCTTGACGAGATGGAAACGAATATATGGAAAGAACTTCAAGGCGGACTTCCTCAGACACGCAAGCGAAAGACATATCGCCTGCATATTTTCGCCGCATCTCTTGCTGTAGCCGCAAGCATAGCCATGGTGCTTGTATTAAGCCCTGCCGTCCGCAAAGAGCAGGACAGTTTCTCAAAAGTGGAACGGGCCTTCGCCGGCCTGAGCCAGGAAGACCAGGAATACATGCTTGAGATTTACCGGGACGACATATTCATGAACGAATAAAAAGAAAGTATGATGAAAAATACAATAAGGATATTGCTGCTGATCATCCTGTTGACAGCCATCGGAGGCACCGCCTCGGCACAGAGCAGCAGACAAAGGCTCTCCCGCGAACAACTGGCAGAGGTACAAGCCAGACATATCGCCGATGAGATGGCGATGGATGATACTACAAGCCAACATTTTATAGAGACCTTCTGCCGGTTCCAGCGGGAAATATGGGCACTCGGCCCTCGTCCGGAGCGCCCGAATGACCAGATGACCGATGAGGAGACGGAACAGGCATTGAAAGCCCGTTTCGCCCACAGCCGGAAGATACTTGACCTGCGGCAGAAATATTACGGCGTCTACAGCGGGTTCATGACACAGGGGCAGATCCGGCAGATGTATGAACTGGAGCGGCAGATGATGGAGCGTCTTTCCAGACGAAGTAAACAGACAAACCGGCAATAATGACTATTCACTTATTAAAAATAATATCGTATGAAAAAGTTGATTATAGCCATGCTGATAGTCGTTTCAATGGTTCAAACCATTTCAGCACAAGACAACAACCGCCAGCGTATGACACCGCAACAGCGTACCGAGCAACGCATCCAAAAACTTGATGAGAAACTGTCGCTGACAGACAACCAGAAAAGCCGGATACGCGACCTTTACGCAGATTTCTACAAGCAGAAATATCCCAAGGAAAAACGTAAGGAAGCGATGGAAAAACTGATAACAGACATCACGGCTGTGCTGACTTCAGACCAGCAGGTGCTTTACAAGAAGTTTCAGGAAGAAGCGGCTGCCGAACGAAAGAAGAACAGGACCAAGGAGTGACAGGGATGAGAAAATATCTTGTATTTGCTGCCGTAATCATTTGCCTTTCGTGTGAATCGGAGGGCAGAGAACCTGCAGGACCTCCTTTGCCTGAGCCGCAGACACCTGAACTGTTGGCAAGCGGATTCCGGTTTACGGAAGGTCCCGCATGGTGCGAAGACGGGTATCTGCTGTTCAGTGATATCTACGGGAATAAGATATATAAGTGGAACGAAAATGACGGTGTCACGACATTTGTCAGTCCCAGTGAAAACTCAAACGGTATTTTCTATGACGGTGAGAAGTTCTGGGTTTGCCGTCACGCGGCAAGGGACATAGCCATTCTGGATAAGGACGGAAAGATTACATCTCTTGTCAACTCGTATAACGGATATAAGTTGAACAGCCCTAACGACATTGCTGTAAGCAGGCAAGGAACAGCATATTTCACGGATTCGGATTATGGCGTCAAACCGGAGGATCGGGAACTGGATTTTGAAGGGCTGTTTTATGTGTCTGATGCCGGCAGCAGTGCTATCCTCGTTGACGATTCCATGCTGAAACCCAATGGTGTGGCACTTTCTCCTGACCAGACAAAGCTATATGTTTGCGAAAGCAGTTCCAATAACATATACGTTTTTGACCTGTCATCAGACGGCATTCCGGAAAACAAAAGGATTTTGTACCATTTGTCAGGAGACGGAGAGGTGGACGGCATTGCCTGCCATCAGAGCGGCTATCTCTATATCGCCTTTTCTGCGGGAGGTGTTGTAATCCTATCATCCGAAGGCGAGCAGGTGGGACAAATCGCTTTTCAGGAGAATGACAGAATCCGCAATCTGTGTTTCGGAGAGAATGACGGCAATACTCTTTTCGTGGCAGCGAGCCAGTCACTTTACAGAGTCAGACTGGCATATTGAACCGGATACATGGTTCCAAAATGAAATTGTCATAAAATACTCAGAAATATGAAAAACAGAATCTTGTTTTGCCTTGCGGCAGCATTACCTTTTTTGTCCTGTACGAAATATGCCATAGAACCCGGTCCGGACGGACAGGGGCAACCCCTTGCCGCCTCCATTTCAGACGGTCTTTACGGAAGCTGGAACAGCGGTGACAAGATAGCACTGGTTCACAATGGGCAGACTGTAATTGCAGAAACACTGGAATCCGGCAGAGAATCGGGGCTTTCGGTTGCCGTGAACGGTACCTTTACTGAAGACAACCCATTGTATGCCGTTTTTCCGGCTGATTGTATGGCAGATTCCGGGTCAGAGGGTGTTGCCATAACTGTTCCCGGTATCCAGACTGACGGCGGTGCCGGATTTGATCCGGAGGCGGCGGCAACGGCGGCCCGCACGGTTTCCGGTTCCCTGGATTTCCATACTGTCTGCGGAGGCATAAGGCTTAATTTCCAGATGTCCGGCGTGACGAAAGTGGAGCTGGAAAGTGTCGACGGCTATACCTTGTCCGGCACAGCACGACTGAAGTGGGATGAACAGGGCATTCCGGCTGCCGGTGAAACAAGCGGCACCAGTTATATCATTGTTTTCAACGCCCAGGATAATTCCGGATTTGTTCCAGGGGAGGACTATTATATTTCCACCTTCCCGTGCGACCTTTACGGCGGATACAGGCTTTCCATATATAAAGACGGACTTGTAGCCCATTATTTCGGAGTGCATCAGACGGTAGAACGGGCATCTTACATAGTTCCGGCCGACCTTGTGGAAAGCGAACTGATGTTCGATGACCCTGATGCACCGCTCGTGGAGGAAGAACGCCCCGAACTGGATGCCACGACAACCGAGCTTCTCCGTCAATACCAGATGAACCCTACGGAGGGAAACAGACAGGCATTGCTGGAACAGATGGGAATCCGCTATGACAAGGTGGTCGCACGCAAGAAGTCCAAGCTCCGTGAGTTGGAACGGGAAGCGAAGACGCCAGACCTTGTGGAGGAGATGCAGGAGATTGTGGATGAGATGGTGGAGAACCGCGACATCCGGCTGGAACAGCAGTTCCTAAGGCTGATTGACCCTCGAAACGATGACAATCCCGATGATGCCTGGATGGTATTGCGAGGTGTGCCGGAACAGGATGCCTACATTGGATATGCTCCTGTGACAAATGCGGAATATGCAACCTTCAATCCTGATTTCAGCTATGATGCAGGAAAAGACAACTATCCGGTAGTCAACATCACGATTGCCGAAGCCCAAGCCTATTGCGACTGGCTTGCGTCTCTGGACGGCTCCCACACATACAGGCTTCCGACAGACGAGGAATGGATCCTTGCCGCCGGGCACATGCCCAAGGATGTCGCCATGAACTCAGATTTTGTGGAACAGGGACTGACGGCAGTGGATGCCTACAGCCAGACGACCGGCGCCTGCGGGGGCATCGACTTCTGGGGGAACTGCTGGGAGTGGACTACCTCGACGGATGCGGCAGGGCAGTACATCATCAAGGGTGGCAGCTGGGATTCCTCCCGCGACGACTGCCGGACAGAGAAATCGGATGTTGTAAGGGACGGCTCGCAGGGCTATACCAATGTCGGTTTCAGGGTAGTACGGACAGCTCTCTGATACATAACTCTTAAAATCAGTTCAAATATGCGTAAAATATTTTTAGCAATGGCAATGGCCATTGTGACGGCCACATCTGTGTCCGCCCAGAAGAATGGCAATGACGCCGTGATGACGGTTTCATCCGTCCAGACAGATAAAGACGACGGATATGACGGCGATCCCGGAATCCGTTGCGGCATCAGGTTCAATATCGGGTTTCCAGGCGTGACAAAAGTCGAGATTGAAAGCGTGGACGGCAATCCATTGGCAGGCAAGGCGAACATCAAAGCGGACGAGCAAGGAAATGCAGTGATGGAAGAAACAGAAAGCGCAAGCACTATCATTACATTCAACGCTTCTGCCCCGTCCGGCTTCACACCCGGCAAGGACTATTACATCTCCACCTTGCCCTGCGACCTTTACGGCGGTTACAGGTTCTCCATTTACAAAGACGGTCTTATGGCTGATTATTTCGGTGTCCATCAGACTGTAAAACCGGGAACATTCATAACTCCCGATGATTTGGTGGAAAGCGAACTGGAGTTT
>DVIP01000111.1 GCA_018711225.1 Candidatus Cryptobacteroides intestinipullorum
AAATCAACAGGCTTATCGAAACTTTTCTGAATGAAATCACGTCTCCGGACGGGATACAAGAAAACGGCGGCCAGGAATACAGGATAAGGAGACTTGCGGAAAGCGACATCCCGCAGATGCGGGAGCTGTTCCGCTCCACCGTCCTGTGTGTAAATTCCAGGGACTATAGCGATGATGAGTGTGAAGACTGGGCCTCCTGCGGGGACAGCGCGGAGCACTGGAAAGACCTTCTGATGACAAACGATTTCTTTGCGGCACTCGACGGCGGCGGGAATATCATCGGGTTTTCGTCGATGAACGCCGGAGGGCATCTGCATTCGCTTTTCGTCCACAAGGACTGGCAGGGCAAAGGCGTGGGTGCACGGCTGCTTTCGGAAGCAGAGAGACTGGCCATGGAATACGGCGCGGGAAAAATAACTTCCGAGGTCAGCATCACTGCCAGGCCGTTCTTCGAGAGGCACGGCTATAGGACGGTTAAGGAGCAGAAGGTAAAAGCAAACCGGCTCTATTTGACTAATTATCTGATGGAAAAGCCGTGCGGAACAAGGATATTGCCCGTAAGGGCTGACAAAAAAAGGTATCTTCCTCTCCTGCTTGTCGGTGACGAACAGGAATCCATGATTGACAGATATCTGGAGCGGGGCGAAATGTATGTGATGTCAGATGCGTCAGGGGTGGCAGTCGCCGTTGCCGTAGTCACGGATGAAGGTGACGGAGTGCTGGAACTGAAAAACATAGCTGTAGACCCGCGTTTCCAGAGGAAAGGATACGGACGGGAAATGATCGAATATCTGTGCAGGCATTACAGAGGACGGTTCCGGATTCTGACCGCAGGCACCGGCGACAGCCGGAAGACCATGTCATTTTACAGGAACTGCGGCTTCACCTGGTCGCATACCGTGGAGGATTTCTTCGTGAAGAACTATGACCACCCCATAATCGAGGAGAGCAAAGCATTGAAGGATATGGTTTATTTCAAACGCAACATACAGGACCGATGAACGCGAAGGACAATTCCAGAACATCTTTCGACCGTCAGGCGGCGACATACGACTTCGACAGGAACGGAAGCCACGCACGGACCGTGTACAAGCCGGTACTCGAAAAACTTCTTGCCCTCAGCTGGTCCAGCCTGCCCGACGTCGGAGCCGGGACAAAATATGCAGAGTGATTCTATGAAGATACTGAAATCTCTACTCGTATGGGTATGTTTCATACCTGTCGCGATTCTCAACGGAGGATTGCGGGAACATGTGCTGGCCAGGGCATTGGGCGAAAAATGGGCGCTGCCTTTAAGCGGGATAATCCTGAGTGCCTGCATATTTCTGATAACCTGGCTTCTGCTGCCCAGGGCAGTGAAAGCACTCTCGTCCAAAGACTCCCTGCGGATAGGAATATGTTGGGTTTTCCTGACAATAGCCTTTGAATTTGTGTCGGGACTGGCTGGCGGCAGTACAATAACGGAGCTTCTTTCCGCCTATAATCCGCTGACAGGCAATCTGTGGCTGCTGGTGCTGGCGACCACTCTGCTGTCGCCTGTCATGGTGGGCCGCATCTCCATGCATCGTTGAGATTGTCCGAAGCTGAATCAGGCATTCCTGCGGTATTTCATCGGCGACATGCCCGTCAGCCTGCTGGCGGACACTTGCACTTAGCTGGGCTATCAGGCGGAAAGCGGTCCATGGCGCAACTTCTACCTTACCGGCGCTAGAGAACTGCTGAAATCGGACATCCCCTACACCTCGCAGCTGATAAATGACGGAGTCATCGCCCAGATGGACATGCTGCTTGACTACTGTGCGATTCAGATTGACGGAGAAAAAGCCGCCGGCAAGGACGCTGTCATCAACATACGGTTTACCGATACGGGCGACAAGGTCTCCCTTATCCTTGCGAACGGTGTCCTGAACCACAGGATGGACAGGCATGAGAAAGATGCGGATCTGACATTGGAGGTAGGTAAAATGGATTTTGTGAAACTCTTTTTCGGCCAGACCGACTCTGAGGCTCTGCGTGAGTCCGGAAAACTGCGGATGTCCGGTGATTCCGTGGCCCTCGATGAATTGTGCGGCTGCTTTGAGCCCTCAGATCCGAATTTCAGGATAGTGCTGCCCTGACAGGGTCTGTCATGGTTGACGGGTAAATGTCTGGATACCAGGAGGAATTTTTGTCCTGCCCCCGATTTTCCGTATCTTGGGGGCATGGACGTTTAAGACGGAACAGAATGGAAACGAAGGAATTATTATTTGCCGTAAGCGGATTATTCGTGCTGGGCGGCTGCAGTCCGTCCACCCAAGAGCACAGTCTGAAAGGTATACTGGCGGACGCAACGATGAACACGGTTACCGTAGTGGAAAATGGAGATACATTGTCGTTCGGCACGGCGAATGCTGATAGGGAGGGGCTGGACGGCTTATTCATCGGCGACTCGGTGGAGGTCTGTTACAGAGGGAAATATGCTTCCGGAATGGAAGCCCTGCAGTTGTCCACGATTGCCCATCCGGAAGCCGTGGTGCGTACCCGCCTTTTCGAAGAAGGGTTGCGCACGGAAGCCATTGACGGAAGCCGCCGTTCCTTGTATATCCTGTTCAGTCCGGATTCCCTGACGGCAGAATTATATACCTCGGACAAGGAGGGGAAAGAGATCTGGAAGCAGCATACCCTTCCGTCCGGCAAGCACTTCTGGAGCCTCAAGGATGAGAATGACCCTGTAACCCTGCACCGTACCGCCGGGCGCTGGACGGTCACCGACAGGGAGAAAGTCCTGTTCGAACAACCCCAAAGCGATGCTGATGAAAGCCT
The DNA here is from genome assembly GCA_018711225.1 of Candidatus Cryptobacteroides intestinipullorum. Taxonomy (GTDB): domain Bacteria; phylum Bacteroidota; class Bacteroidia; order Bacteroidales; family UBA932; genus Cryptobacteroides; species Cryptobacteroides intestinipullorum. The sequence continues at coordinate 2,803 of DVIP01000111.1, forward strand.
CGGAATGTGGACAACATCGCGCTACGAAGGAATTCTTCCCGCCGCCGACTGCCCGGGCATCCTCTACCAGCTGGCTTTGCGCCATCGGCAGCACAGCGGCGACGGGAGCTTCCTTTTGAGGCTCACCTATCTTGAAGCTGAAAACGGACGAGACGTTGCTTTCGTCTATACGGGCAAGCGGCTGACGCAGCGCGGTACGCCTGAAGACCCGGATGCCACAGTCTGGCAACTGATTGCCGACCAGGGGGAGGACGTCTATAACTTCTTGCAGGAGAAAGACGGGCAATCGCTGACTCTGCTGGACCGTGATTTCAGGAAAAGCCGATTGCCGTTGAATTATACATTGAAGAAAGTGGATTAGAAATATAGGAAAGCCATTGCAGTCGGCGGACGTGCCGTCAGTCTCTACCGTATAGTCTTCCCCGCTTGCGCCCTCAAGTATGGGTAATCGAACCAAAAGGATATGGTCAAAACGGCCTCCAAAGTGCCTGGAAGCCGTTTTCGTCAATTAGTATTCCTCCTCGTTGAAGATAGAATGCAGTATTGATTATCAATCAGCTAAGTAGTTTTGACGGAATTTTATACAAACAAATTCTGACCTCTGAGGATTTCAAGTGAGCGGTTTGTTTGTATCTTGGATGTCTCAAATAAATTCTGTTGTACTTCATGAATCAGCGTACACGGCTTGAATATCCAAAAACGTCTCTTTACTTTCATAATACTCTCGCCATTTAATTAACACATCGCAATCTCTGAAAAACTCGAATTTCAACAATGATTTAACTATTTGAGCTGTTCTTTCTCTGCGATACAGTTTCGTATTTACTATTAATTCAGAATCAGTCTTGTCG
>DVIP01000002.1 GCA_018711225.1 Candidatus Cryptobacteroides intestinipullorum
CCAGGCTGTTCTCCGCCCTGGGATGGGATTCCCGGCTTGAGAGTATAGACGGTTTCATCCGGATCGGCAGGACTCGGGGCGGCATCGAATTCATCCAGCTGGTACAGGCCTATTGCCCTGTAGCCGAACAGTTCGCCGACGCTTCCACCCTCACGGAGGATTACCGCATTCTGCCCGTTCAGACAGGTGATGCCGAGATAGATCGGTGCACCGTTCTGTCCGAGTTTGAGGATTTTGGACACATTCCGGGTCAGGTTCGCATTCATGGACCATGTGAAGTCATGGTTGTCTATCAGGACTGCGGACAAGGACAGTTCGGCGCCCATGTTCCTAATGCTTCCGATATTCTGCCATGCCTTCGTATATCCGGATATGTTAAGCACCGGCGCTTCGAGAAGAAGGTCCCTTGTGGTCTTGTGGTACAGGTCCACATCCACATGCAGCCTTTCGTTCCAGAGGCCCAGTTCCAGACCGACATTGTATTCGAGGGTCTTTTCCCATGTCAGGTCCTCGTTTGCAAGTGTAAGCGGAGACTGTCCTATGCTCAGATCCGTGCCGAAAGCCGTATTGGTATTATACAGCTGTGCGAAAGAGCCTGATGTAGGCACGCTGGAGTTTCCCACCTCTCCGACAGAGAGCCTCAGTCTGAGGGTGCTGACGGCATTCACGTATTTCAGGAATTCTTCCTGCTTGGCGTTCCATGCTAAAGCGCCTGAGTAGAATGAACCCCACTTGTTCTTGACGAATGACGACGTACCGTCCCTTCTGAAAGTGAATGTACCGATATATCTGTCATCATACGAATAGTGTCCCCTGAAAATCATGGACATCATGGCCGTAGTGCTGGTGTTCGAATAGGAATTGAAGTCCTTCGCCATCTGCAGGTTGTTGAAGCCGAGGGTCTCATTCTCGAACGAGGAGGCGTCAGTGGCCGTGTAATAGTAGCGCGAGCCCTGCTCCGTGATACCGGCCATAAGATTCAGCTTGTGCCTTCCGAATGTCGGCGTCCATGTGATTGTATTCTCGTTCAGCCATCCGAAAGTGGAGATATTGGCCATGCACGCCTGGGAGTTGTAGAGATATCCTCGCGGAGTGCTGGTCGGATAGAACTGCTTGTCTTCGAGGGAATAATTGTCCAAACCTCCCGTCACCCTGATTTTCAGGTCATCGAGGATGTCGTATTCCATATATGCGTTGACAATGGTCCTGTTCAGGATTTTCAGCATGTCGATATCGTTCGCCATGGTCACAGGATTCTGCTTGTTCGACGTGTTGTAGGAATCTATCTGGTACTGCTGTACCCCTGCCCTCCTGAAATATGCCTGGGTGTCCGGATCCGTCAGGTCGAACGGCTGGGAGACAAGTGCGCTCATTACAGTACCTATCGCCGAACCCTCGCCGCCGGAAGTCGGCACACCGTCATCCATGATACGGCTGTAGTTGATATCGACGCCAAGTCTGAACTTGTCCGTGAAACTGTGGTCGATATTGGCCTTGGCAGTGAATTTCGTCCAGTTCGTAGAGACGATGATGGACTCGTTCTGCATGAAGGAGGCACTTATCAGGAAGTTCGTCTTGTCGGTGGAATTCTGGATGGAAAGATTATGGTTGTGGATAAGGCCGGTCCTGTAAAGCCTGTCCTGCCAGTCGATGCTCTTTATCCTGTCGAAATCGAAGTTCCTGAGGTTTCCGTCCGTATCGGAGAACATGTCATACATCGGGTTCAGCTCGTTCATCATGGTAGCATATCCCTTGAAATCGAGCATTTCCAGTTTGCGCGGAAGCATCTGCATGCTGACATAGCCGTTGTACTGGATGCGTCCCGAAGAGCCGCGGCCCTTCTTCGTGGTGATCATGATGACACCGTTGGCACCCCTGTTTCCGTATATGGCCGTAGAGGATGCGTCTTTCAGCACTTCTATGGAGGCTATATCCTCCGGGTTTATCATGGCAAGTCCGCTCATTTGCGAGTCGAGGTTGCCCATACCCATGCCGGACGAGGTGTTGACCCCGTTCAGAGGGAAGCCGTCCACGACGATAAGCGGTCCGGTAGAGCCTGAAAGGGAACTGGCACCGCGAATGAGCATCTTGGTGGCCGCACCCGGCTGTCCGCTCGTGGATGATACCATGAGTCCTGCCACGCCGCCCTTCAGAGCATCGTCGACAGAGAAAATCACCTTGTTGTCAAAGTTTTCAGGACTTATGGATGCCACCGAACCGGTCAGATCTTCCCTACGGGCCGTACCGTAGCCTATGACCACGGCATTGTCCAGCATCTCTGTATCGGACTGCAGTACGAAGTCCAGGACGGTCTTTCCGTTCACTGCAAGCTCGGAATTCTGATAACCGATGAAGGAAGCTACAAGCACCGCATCAGAGGAGGAGACGGTAATGGAATAATATCCGTTGTCGTCTGTCGCCGTCCCGTTCTGGGTACCTTTCTGGTAGACATCAGCCCACGCGACAGGTTCGCCGTGGCTGTCGGTCACATGGCCTGTGACGGTAATCTGCTGCGCAAAAACAGCAAGCCCTGCCTGCAGCAATACAAGCAGGGCTACGCATTTTTTCAACATATTTTCAAATGGATTCCTTGGAATTGAAGTTCTACTCTTCTATAAGGTCAAGCCTGATATTATCCACATAGACGACATCCCCGATGCTTGCTATACCGAAGGCCACATAGCAGTTTTTCAGGACATCACCCTCGTTTCCGATTGTACCCGGCTCTATGGTGAACTGATAAGAATATGTCTTCCAGTCGGTAGTCAGATACTCGTCGTATGCTCCCTGTTCCTGGCCTTCCTGTTTGTTCTCCCAGATGCCTTTCGTGAACAGTTCAGTCATAGAGGTCTCCTCGAATTTGTCTCCGTCGAAAACTTCGGACCATGAAGCCTGGGCACCAAGTCCTCTGAGAGGATCGTTAAGATAATCCGGAACAAAGGTAAAGACTTTTAACCAATCGCAGGCAGCAGCCACTCCAGAGGTCAAATCGAATTTTTCTGCCTTGAATGAAATGGACACTTCGTATGTCTGTCCCACCGTCAGCCAAGGATTGTTCGGCCAGTTGTTCCTGGCTGCAAATTCCCAGATACAGTCAGGAGAACCGTTTGCCGTCAAGGCTCCGCGGGCAAGGTCGAGTTTCATACATTTGGCCGTACCGTTTGCTCCACCGTCAACAATAGTCATCAGGTCAGCATGTTCACCTGTGGTGCTGTAGTCCGGATCAGACGGGAAGCTTCCCCAGTTATACCATACCTTGTTCACTTCGCCCTGCTCGAATCCGTACACATCGAGACCATATTCGGTATCCACTTTGATCATAGGATAATTACCAGCTACTATATGTGTCGTCGCTGTAACTTCCACTCCGTCATCAGCGCGTGTAATCTTGCAGGAAACCTCCACATCGTCAATCTGACTGTTCCATACCACCTTAGGAGATGCCTCGGTAGAAGTGGCAGGAGTTCCTCCTGGGAATGTCCACTCGTAAGATGTCGGATTGCCTATAACGTTTTCAAGGGAGAACGTGATTTCCTTTCCGAATTTGGCTGCACCCATCTTTGTAAGACCTGCCACGGCAATATCGGCAGACAAAGGATTTGTGACCTCAATCGACAATGAGCCTTTATCCTCAGTACCGTCAGAATATGTCACGGTCAAGGTAACTTCTTTCGTTCCTACAGAATTGAAAACTACATCTACGGTTGCCTCGCCTGAAGTGGCCGGTGTACCGTCCTCGAAAGTCCAGGTACGGGACTGTACGTTTATGGAATTGTCCGTAAAGGTAACGGTCTCACCCAATCTGGCAGTTTCCAGACTTGCCGTAAAATCGAAATCCTTTTCGACAGTAGCAGTGTCTTCAGGCTGACATGAAGCCAATGCAAACAGACCGCAAAGGGTCATAAGTGAAAATATTCTCTTCATAATACAATGTTATTAGTTTGTAAATGTGTGTGACAAAATATGTGTTGTTTTTACAATTATAGTCATACGGGAATACATGGCGGTTTACAAATCGTTCGCATTTTTGCAATTCCGCAAAAAACTGCAATCTGCAGCCTTCTGCAAGGACATCGTCACTCCTGAACGGTTCGCGCCTTTTCCCATACCATCGGAGACCACCATGTGGCCCAGTGGCCCCATGTCCTCGGAGCATCGCTGTGCGCATAACACAGATACTGCACCGTGTCCAGACGCACATGGCCTTCCCCATCACCGCTCATTCCCGCATTCATGATACCCTTGCACAGTTCTCCGCCGATCTGCCCGGTCAGAGTGAAGTCCACGCCGTTTCCGGATTCCCATACCAGCAGGCGGCTTTCATCCGTATCACGGTTCACGGCATGTATGGCCACGAACTTCCGGCTTCTCTCCACATACTTGACATCGGTGTGGTCAGGGGCGTCCATATCCGTCTTGTCTATGACTACACCCTTGCTTTCCAGTTTTGCCGGCCAGTTTCCGTCATCGGCAGGGGCCGTGGAAAGCATGGTGGTAGTGGTATTCCACTCGTTCCACGAATAATACAGATAGACAGTACCGTCGAGGACTACCATGCACGGCTCGCCTGCCCCGAATCCGCTGATAGTCCCGTCGAATGTCACTACAGGCTGCGGGTCGTCACCGCCCCAGCCCGAGCCGTTCCATTTTTCCCACGGACCGGAAGGAGAGGTACTACGGGCCATATACACATGGTTGTATTTCCCGGACTGGTTCTCGGTGGACGTATATCCTATATAATAATGCCCTCCCCAGAAAGCGACTCCGGGATCACAGCACGACAGGGCGTCTCGGCTTCCTTCAGTAGGCAGAAGCGATGACACCTCATCCGTCCATGTACGGCCGCCGTCTTCGGAATGCATATACACGACCTTGTCCCAATATACCTCATTGGAACCGGCAGAAGTGCATATCATACTGAAGAACTGGCCGTCTGTCTTCTCCCCGTTCACATAAGATACGGCATTGGTTCCGGCGCCGGATCCGGAAACGGTACATTTCCAGATTCCGGCATTGGCAGTGCCGTCGGACATTACCCACAGGTATTTCCCGGCAGGGAATTTTTCGGAGCCGTCCTTATTGTCCCCTGCATAGAGGTCGAGCCAGGTGTTGTCCCCGTATTTCTCGAATCTGCAGGCAGCCAGAGGCTCTCCGGCGACGGTATTGTCATAATCGGTGTCCCAGGCATAGAGCACCAGGGTAAAACTTTCCTGCGTACTGTTCCATGAAGGGCAATAGAGGCTTATCCTCACGAAATCCTCGTCGAACTCGAAATATTGCGCCAGCGTACCTTCAGTTCCGAGTGGCTGGGCTTCCTTTTCGTCGGAGAGGTATGTTTTGACTCCTTCCCCGAATGTTCCTCCAGGTGATGCAAGCCACAAATCCACGGAGCTGTCGTCATTCACGATAATTGACGCACCGTACCTGTATCCTGTGCCGGTATAGATATCCCATCCGGATTCCGCCACCGGCACGACATCATAGACTTCTTCCTCTCCGGGTGTCTCGTTTCCTGTGTCCGTCTCCTTTTCACAGGACAAAAGGGCCGCAGACAATATCGCGGCCGCAGCCGGAAGTATGACTATATTCCTTTTCATCCCTTTTGTTTTTTGTTCAACAAATACCCGATTTCATCGGAGATTGCAGATTACGGTCCCGCCGTTCTCTACAGTCCCGGACTGCAACGTCCGTCCGCCCGATGTCACAGTCACCTTTATCCTGTCGCCTGCCACACGGCGGACTTCAATATCATAAGGGACATCGCTGCAGGCATGGACAGCGCGCAGGGACATCCTGTCCCATGATGAAGGCAGATGCGGAGTCATGATGAAGGACCTGAACCCTTCCGGCCTGATTCCGAAAAGGCCCTCGGTATATACCCTGCAATAAAGTCCGCTTTCTGCAGAAAGATGCCTCTGGTCATTCTCCGGCCAGGCTTCTATCGCATACGGAACATGATTTCCGAGAAGCCGTCTTTCCGAATATTGCTGCAGCCGTGATATCCCGTCATCAGTACACCCCGCGGCCAATATACCCCTCAGGGCGTACAGGGTGGCCCTGTCCCAGAAGACGGAAGAACCTTCCTGGGTCAATATGCCGTTTTCCGTCCACAGACGGTCCGAAAGAAGTGCATCCGCCGTACCGGAAGCCCGGTCATAAATGCCCATCGTCAGAGGAATGCATATCCAGGAACGCAGAATATCATTCCCTTCATAGTATCTGTATGTCCTGAATCCTCTGATTTCGGCTCCGAAATAGGCTTCAATGGAATCTTTCATGGCTTCCGCCCTCTCCAGATAGTCATTTTCCTCTCCGAACGCCTCTGCAAGACGTGCGGCAGACAGAAGCGCGTCATAATACAGGGAAGATGTGCACAGATTTGCATCCCCTGACGGGAACCTGTTTTCAAGTTCGTCAGTATCGGAAGCCACCACGCCGTCCGCAGTTAGATGAAGACGGCAGTATTCCAGGCACCATTTTATAAGTGGCCACAGTCTCTGGGCAGCCGCCTCGTCTCCGCGCGCAAGGGCATAGCGCCCTGCACCGTATGCTATCATGGCAGCATCTCCCCTGTCCCCGCATCCGTTCCAGATATCGGTGAACTCGGCGATTACGGAACTCGGCAGAGGTTCATAATTGTCATTCATGAAAACAGCGAAATGAAGGAACGCGTTCATGGCAGCCTCGTTTCCCTTGTCATATCCCAGAAACGGGAAGAACGGACAGATGTATTCAGCCTGGTCATTTGCCCAGATAGCCGAATAGTAATATCCGCCTCCAGGACTGTGCGTCAGTCCTCCTTTTGTACTGAACAGGCTTTCTGCCCCTCTGATCTTGGCGAAAGCGAACATCGTATTCAGTACCTGGTCAGGAGTGTCGAGCACAAGGCTGGAGCAAACCCCGTCCGCAAAAGCCGTCCTCAACTCTTCCTCGTGAGGGACATCAATGTATTCCTCGACCTCGGGATACTTGTAGCCGAGAACAGTAGCATGGAAACAGAGTTCCTCCGAAGGGTCCAGCACGGTTTCGATATCGTATGAATGTGAGGTCCGCGCCACGAGACGGTACGCCCCGTCCACTCCGATATTCCCGTCCGTGACATATTCATCCCTC
>DVIP01000112.1 GCA_018711225.1 Candidatus Cryptobacteroides intestinipullorum
TCCCAAAAGAGCAGCGGTTCAGCCGATATCAACGGCCATATCAACTGGAAAAATACCGCACAGAGAAATGATACAATCATCGCGATGATTTCAGTCCATGCATTGATACGCATCCAGAACCAGCGAAGCAGAAATATGATACCGGTTCCGGCTCCAATCTGCACCATAAGATCAAAACCTGATTTGGCACTGCCTATGAACGGTGCCATGAGACAGCCGATGACTATCAGTACAAGAGATGCCGCTCTGGCTACAAGTATCATCTCGCGATCACCTGCCTCTTTGCGTACGAATCGTTTCCATATATCATTCGTAACATAATTCGCTCCCATTGATATTTGAGCGGCTATCGTTGAAAACAGTGCGCCCATCAGAGAGGCTGCGACAAGTCCTACCCAACCGTTCGGTACGGTCATGATAAGTGCAGGATAAGCCATATCATCCCTGATTAGAGAAGAATCGACACCAGGTAACGCGGCAGCAATAGAATCAAGATTTGGGAATATAAGTATAGAAGCAAAGGCCGCTATGTACCATGGCCAAGGACGCAATGCATAGTTGAGGACATTGAAGAACAATGTGCCTCCGACTGCATGTCTTGAATTCTTTGCCGTCAGCATACGCTGGACAATATATCCGCCTCCACCAGGTTCCGATCCCGAATACCATACATTCCACCACTGCACAGCAACCGGGATGATGAATATTGCTATCAAGGCATCTGTGTCAGAAAAATCCGGAAAGAATGACAGACGCGATGTGACTTCAGGATTACTCATAAGATTCGCCCAGCCTCCGACCGCCGGATTATTAACACTGAAATGCATTACCACAAAAGCTCCGACCATTACAACGACAAACTGGAAGAAATCCGTATAAATTGTGCCTCTGATTCCTGATAGACAAGAATATATGAATGATATGACACCTGTAACCAGCAATATTACCCACGCAGGAACGCCAAACAATACTACTCCTATTTTAACTGCACCCAACAGCACTGTAGCCATAACAACGAGATTGTAGATCACTCCCAGATAGAGAGCCCTGAATCCTCGCAGGAATGCAGCAGGCTTGCCGGAATAGCGAAGCTCGTAAAATGAAATATCAGTAGTCGCACCGGAACGCATCCAAAGTCTGGAGTAGACAAAGACTGTGAGAAGGCCGGTAAGAAGAAATGCCCACCATGTCCAGTTGCCACTCATTCCGTCACGTCGGATAATCTCAGTAAAGAGGTTGGCACTGTTTGTACTGGTGGTAGCGGCGACCATGGAAAAGCCTATGAGCCACCACGGCATCGAGTTGGATGATTTGAAATACTCCTTGGCACCTTTTTCCTTGGACCTTATGGCAGTTATTGCAGGAATAAGGAGAAGAACCACAAAAAAGGCCGCGATAATGATATAGTCGAGATTATTAAACATAAGTCAATATACAATTACATACTCGTGAAACATCGGTTATTGATTATCCATTCTTTTCAAATGTTCGGACACAGTGTGAAGGGCGAGGAAAAGGCTGTCAGGCATACCGCAGCCTACTTCACCTATAAGCTTGCGGGCAATAGTTACAGGTTCTTCCTCTACAGGTACTCCTTCGGTAAGGTATTCTTTTATTTTGCGTTCATATAACTCGGTCCGGTCATCGCAGTACTTGAGCGCTGCAGAAACTGCCTTACGGCCTTTCACCATATAACCTATTCCATCATAGTCGTGACCGCATACAAGATTCTGCAAATCCATTCCTTCCAACTTTTCAAGGCTGCGTTTATAGGCAGGCAGGCTACGGTAAAAGGCAATGCCCTGTGTAACAGTGCCGTTCCCCTGTATGGAATCTCCGGAAATGGCGGTTCCGGTCCTGGTGTCAATCCAGGTCAGGCAGTCTTCATCATGTCCGGGTGTTTCTACTGCATAAAAACGGCCTTCCAGAAGTTCTCCTTCGTCAAGTACTTTATCCGGCTTTACTCCTTTAAGGTATGACTGTGGAGCCGGCGAGTTTTTCGGAAAACGTGTTCTCACGCGGATTGCAACTTTCACCGGATCAAGCAAGGCCTCGGCAGTGCTTTTGAGAGTCGCAGTCCTGATGCCGTACCTTGTCGCAAGTGCATAATGTCCTCCGATATGGTCTCCGTGGACATGGGTATTAAGCAACCAGCTGATATCACCGGGTTTGATTCCGAGATCTGCCAATGCAGGGATAAGATATTTCTCCGGCTCGAGATGTGATGAGTCTATAAGAATATTCTTTTCTCCCTTAACCAGAATTATACCTGTCCATACAGGGCCGAAAGGGACCTTCAACAGATAAATATCAGGCAAAACCTCTTCAAACGACGGACGCTTATTGTAAATCCTGTTCGTAGCAAGCAAGAGGTAGTCTGTATTGTCTTTGGATGTATCCGCATTTTCCGCGACAAGTACACGGGCATCTTTCGATACGACAATATGATGCCAGATACCGGCACGGACGTTGTAATATTTCATCGGCTCCATCTTCACACGTTCTGTTCTCTCTCCGATAAGCAGTGTTGCCTCACCGCAAAGAAGGACAAATGTCTCATCTGTAAGATTGTGCCTCTCCATTTCCACAATATTCGATTCATCGAATCGTAGTGCCCAATTCAGGGACGCAAGAGTCCACTTCGCGTTGTTAACGAGTCTTTTATACTCGTTCCCGCCATGTTCCAATATATCGATTCCGCTCATATCAAATTATTTATATACAGGCATGCGGGTAGATCCGGCACCCATCCAGCCTCCGTTTACATCCATCATACCTCCGTTAATCACCAGGCCTTTTCCCTCTACTCCGAAATCCGGATTGATAGGGCGTATAGTACCACCCCATCCGCGGCACTCGACCACAGAACTGTCGCCAAGCCATGGCAACTGATTTTCTTTCTTTGCACCGGGCGTGACGTATGGTCCTACTATCATCGGAGAAGGAGCAACTTTCCAGACGCCGTCCACCTTAATACCATAATCGACACCGTTTCCACCTGCAGCTGTCATAAGATCTCTTACACCTTGTCTTTCAAGGCCAAGGAGAAGTGCCCTACTGGCTCCCTGTCCGAAATTGTGTGTAAAACGGTCCGTAGTGGCAAAATATTCCAACAAATCATCCCTGTTGGGACATTTGAGTACATATGGGATTATTGCCCTTGTAAAAAGCGGGTCAATTGCTTTCTGCGACGAATGCAATTCATCTCCCATCCTGATAGCTTCGTGGAAAAGATGCTTCATCGGAAATCCGCCGGCATCCTTGAGGACATTTACCAGAGGTGGAAAAAGTGTATCACCAAGCCATCTCAGATTATCCGCAATTTCACGCGAATACATACCCCATCCGCAGAATCCGCCACCGAAACGTCCCTCCGAAGGAAAAATTCCTGCTACGCCTCCGGTTTCCCGATCCTCAATAATCAAGAGGGGTACATTTGCCGTAATGATACCATATCCGGAACCGTTCGTTGCATAATCAAATGCAGCTTCGACTTTGACCTCTCCGGATTCCAGCATTCTTACTGCTTCCGCTTCCGTCTTTGCCCAACCTTCGAAAAAGCATGCATTCACCATACTGCGCTTATGCCCCTGGCACATCCTCTCATATTCTATAGGGGGTCCTGCGTGCAGTATTGTCTTGTCGGCGAGCCCCAGGAATTCGCCGGCCTTTTGGATATCAATCCAATAAGGGTCTCCTCTAAAACGTAATTCTTCTGGTTTCATTTTCAGTAGTATTTTTTCATTTCCGCAACTGCCTGCCGTCCGGCAATTGTACCGAAGATCATTGCCGCTGTGCCACCGTTGCCTCCCAGCCTGTTGAATCCGTGAACTCCAGCGGTTACTTCTCCACACGCATATATGCCGGGAACTGGTTTTCCGTCACGTCCAAGAGCGTGACACTCGGTATCTATCACGATTCCTCCAAGCGATGTATGAGGAGCAGGAGCCACCTTTATAATGCGTTCATTTGGATCCATCTTGCATTCAAGCAGTTTTCCAACAGAGACTCCACCGAGATCATAGTAAGCATAATCCCCTTCATGCAACATCGCCTCGGACAGTTCGTCCTTGTTCAAACGGTAATCCGGAAGAAATTCACGGCCATCTGCATTGAGCAGCCTTGCTCCTTCATAAAGGAGTGTCGTTATTACGGGAATACCCCGCTTCGGTCCTTCCAAGCGTACGGTAGGTTCGTACTGGACATGATGTTCATCTACATCCTTTGTCGCTATACCAAGTGCTTCCGCCATTAAAATTCCATCACCCTTGAGGTATTGCGGATTGGTGGAGAAGCTATATTTTCCGCACCAACCTCCAGTAGCTATTATAATTCCCAGATCGGGTTTGTCTGCATGCAAGGCGGAAATCTCTTCAGGCGTAACAGTGCGGTTTTCAATCCTTACTTTGCCTTTCAGGCGCTCCTTGATCCGCTCCAGTGCTATTGCTCCGATAGCATGACGTATGGATACGCATCGCGGAACCGAACTGCCAAGAGACCGGATGACTGTTCTGTCAAACGAAAATTCATCTTTCAGCAAAAGTGACATTCTGCACATCGTCTCAACAAGAGCCGGATCATTCCCGAATTTCCCGCTTGACATGGTATCATGGATGTACTTCTCAACCGAATCTTCCGGAAGTACGGGACAACACAATGCATGTACAAAAGGAGAATTGCCGACACCATTTGCAAAAATCGTAACATCAGCGCCACCCGAAAATGCCGCTTCAGCGGCCCGCCACCCGGCAAGGCCGCCGCCGACTATCAGGATATTTCCCTTTCTGCCCATTCTATCTTTGTACTCTTCCGGTTCCGTTTCCAGAAACCAATGACTCTACATCCTTCACTGAAACCAGATTGAAATCATGTTCTATGGAATGTTTCAGACAACTGGCTGCTACAGCAAAATCAATAGCTGCCTGAGTATCTTTTCCTTGGCAAAGCGCATAGATGAGGCCTCCGCCGAAACTGTCGCCGCCGCCGACACGATCTACAATGTGAATTTTGTATTCAGTTGAAAAACATGCCTTCCCGGTCTGAGCGTCGTAAAGCATCCCAGCCCAAAGATTGTCTGTAGCGGAGATCGAAGTACGTAAAGTAACAGCGACCATCTTGACTCCAAAACGTTCCACAAGCTGCTCTGCGACGGAAATATAACCATCCTTATTGAGCTTTCCAGATTCGACATCGCTTCCTTTGCCTACTATGCCGAAAACATCAGCAGCGTCAGCTTCATTAGCGATAAGGACATCAACATATCGGACAAGCCGAGTCATTATTTCGCATGCTTTCTCTTTTGTCCAAAGTTTTCCCCGGTAATTGAGATCACAGGATACAGTCACATTGTGTGCACGGCAATATTCGAGTGCATCAAGACAAATCTCCGGAAGCTCTCCGCCAAGTGCCGGAGTGATTCCTGTAAAATGGAACCATTCCGCTCCTTCAAGAATCCTGGGCCAGTCGAAATCGCTGCGCCTGGCAGCAGCGATTGCCGAACCTGCGCGATCGTATATGACTTTTGAAGCTCTTTGTGATGCGCCTTTTTCCACGAAATACAGACCAAGTCTGTTGCCTCCCCAGACGATGTCTCTGGTATCGACACCGAAGTGCCGTACGGCATTTCTGGCTGACTCTCCTAACAGACTGTCAGGAAGTTTGGTCACGAATGATACGTCCTGGCCATAATTCGCAAGTGATACTGCAACGTTTGCTTCACCACCTGCGTATGAGATTTCCAGCCTGTCTGCCTGTAGAATACAGTTATACCCTTCCGGATTAAGGCGCATCATGATTTCGCCGAATGTAACTATTCTCATGTTCAATCAAATTTAGAGTTTTCTACTAACGATCTGGCTACGGCGGCAATCTTATCCCATTCGCCAGCCTTAATCCATTCCTTGTTGGTAAGATTACCTCCGACTCCTGCACCTGCGCAACCAGCCTTAATGAAATCCGCTATATTATCGGGGGAGATTCCTCCGACTGCAAGGAAGGGAATATGTGACAGCGGGGCTGTTATTGCCTTGATATACCCCGGACCTAAAACCCCGGCAGGAAAAATCTTCACATACTTTGCACCTGCATTGTATGCTTCAACGGCTTCGGTAGGAGTCAGCGCTCCTGGCATTGCCATGAGTCCGTCTGCGACGCATTTTCTGATTAGCGACGCATTCATGTTGGGTGTAACCATAAATTCACCACCTGCATCTTCGCAAATTTTCAACTGCTCCTCTGTGAGTACGGTACCGGCACCTACCATAACCGAATCATTGAATGTATCCTTTATAGCCTTTATGGCTGCAGCCGTATCCTTCCAGGTCCGCGGGTACTTTTGGTTGAAGGTCACTTCCACCATGTTTATTCCGCCCTTGTAATACGCTTCTGCAAGGCGCAAACACACATCCGGCTCGAAGCCTCTTATTATTGCTACTATCATAGTGTCACATATTTATGTTTATTCCCAGATGCCTCCGTGGGCCATAGATCCCACATTCCTGACAAACAGATTCAGATAGCGGGAATACTTGGATCCATCGAATTCCCATTTGAAATCTTTCTTGCGTGATTCCAGATCCGCTGCGACATCTATCCTTCTGTCCGGAATATCAATGGTTATTTCATCCCCGTCCCTGACAAGTCCGAGAGGTCCCATCAGAGCGGCTTCCGGAGACACATAACCGACAGACAATCCTGACGATCCGCCTGAGAATCGTCCGTCAGTGATGACGGCACAAGACTCAAAAAGTTCTTTCCGGCCTTTGAGCATCTCCTGGAAAGTGAATGCAGTGGTACCGAAACGTCCTTTCAGCCCGAGAAATCGCAGCACGCATGCATCCCCGACTTTAATCTGATTGGCTTTAAGCGCATCCAAGGCATCATCCAGAGTGTCGAAAACACGGGCAGGCCCTTTGAAAGTCATCAGATTCTGCGGGACGGCAGCAATCTTGACAATACAACCTTCCGGTGCAAGATTGCCATAAAGGACACCGAGGCCTGGCATCTTCATCACAGGGTTATCAAGCGAATGAATGACATCCCGGTTGTAATTCCTGGCATTTCCGACATTCTCCGCAAGAGTCTTTCCCGTGACAGTGAGACAATCTCCGTCAAGTTTAGGCAACAACTCCTTGAGAAGGGCCGGCATTCCGCCGGCGAGACACAAATCATGAACCGAATATCTTGGACCGCTTGGTACCAGATGAGCTAAAAGCGGAATGTCATTGGATGCTTCGTCAAAGTACTTCCACCATGGTTCATCATAACCGGCTTCATAAGCGATAGCCGGAATATGAAGTATAAGGTTCGATGATCCCGCTACAGCCATATCCATCTTGATGGCATTGCGCACGGACTTCGGAGTGATGATTTTCCTTGCAGTCACACCTTCCTCGACAAGGCCCATTATACGACGTCCGGCCTGATATGCTATCTTATAAAGTTCGCTCGATGTAGCGGCAACTGTGGAATTCCCCGGAAGCGACATACCCAATGCTTCCGCAACCATGCACATGGAATTGGCAGTAGTCATGGATGTACAGGCACCGCAAGTTCCCCACGAATGCTCAATAAGATCATTATACTCATCAGGATCTATGCGTCCTGCCTCCATGGAACCCACCTTATCCTGTGCATGAATATGGATTACTTCCTTTCCACGGCATATCCCGTGTGGCATATATCCGCCAGTCACCATTATGGCGGGGATATTGATACGGGCAGCAGCCATCAGGTGGCCCGGAACGATTGAATCACAGGTAGAAAGGAGTACCATCCCGTCGAAGAAATTGCCTTCCACCGTAAGCTCCACTTGATCAGCGATGGAATTACGGCTCGGCACTTCGATATACTTCGGATCCTTCTCAACCATTCCATCACAGATTGCAGTCGTCATAACCTCAAGAGGAAGTCCTCCGGCATCCCGGATACCGGCCTTGACCCGTTCCGCAATCTGTTTGAGATGAACATGGCCAGGGTTGTATTCATTCCAGGAATTCACTACAGCAATACGTGGTCTGTCCTGTTCCTCAGAAGAATATCCCATACCGCACATCAATCCACGACGGCATTCGCTCGCCTGGCTGAAATCCCATTTACTCTTGAGTTCCATTCATTTATTCGTTATTAATTGGGAAATTCATGGACTCTATGCTCCCGTCACAAGACTGACCGCCATCAACGCAGATAACCTGCCCTACGATAAATTTAGCCTTGTCGATATCTGACAGGAACTGTATCATCGGAACAACTTCCTCGATTGTACCGCCGCGTCCTACCGGAATTTTGTGTGAAAATGATGTCAGATCCTCTTTGGAATAACGTTCAGAAAGTTTGGTATAGATAAATCCAGGAGCGACAGCATTGACACGGATGCCGTACTTGGCGACTTCCACGCCAAGTGCCTTTGTAAACATATTAAGACCGCCCTTGCCTGCAGAATATGGCAACATCCTGCGATAAACCCATGTTACCTGTCCATGAACAGAGGATATGTTTACAATACGGCCTTCTGTCTTTTTTTCTATCATATCAGCGACTGCATAGCGTGAAAGATATGCTGCAGCATTGAGATTCAAAGCAATCTGGCTGTCCCAGTATTCCATCGGCATATCTTTGAACTCTCCTTTTGATCCACCGGGAATCTTCAGGGCCCCACCAGCATTGTTTATAAGGACATCTATTTTGCCGAACGTTTTGATGAAATCTTCCATAATTTCTTTGCAGAAATCATGATTGCCGATGTCACCCATATATATCTTGGTCTTTACGCCATAAGCTTCGCACTGTCTTTTAACCTTTTCCGCACCTTCAGCACTTGCGCATCCGCAAATTCCGATATTTGCGTGCTCATCACGAGCAAAAGCTACAGCACAGCCCGCACCAATACCATGAGATGAACCTGTGATAAGAATATTTCTTGCCATAATTTTAATTTGTTTTAAGTTTTGCTAATGATTATTATTTGTCACTTACTGAAATTGTTGCAGCCAATGTATGTGTTTCTCCCGGAGCAAGGGAATACGCACGGTCGCGATAGATAGTACCTGTCTCCATAGCCACAGACCCTTCAGGAGAAACATAGACATTGAACTTTATGCCGCCTCTGAAATCGACCGTGATACGACGATCCACATCAACAAGAGTATATTTGCCATCGCCGCTTTCGAAAACAATTCCCGGTTTACCACCTGATACATTCTTCACAGGAAAGGCTCCTCTCCAGACGCGGTCACTTCCCTTTTCAGCCTCACACTTCCAAAAATACTTGGATCCAGACAAACCTTCAACAGTACAGTTGGAAGGATGAGAGACCCTGAAGAACGGGTGCAATAATTCAGTGCACATATACTCGTGGTCGTCCGTATTAGTTACCTTGAATTCAACAGTTATATTATCCCCGAGACTGTATTTCATCTCTGCATGGAACTTATGAGGCCATACTCTTCTGGTCGCTTCGCTGTCGTCAAATGTCAGGACGACTTCATCTTCTGACCGGTATGCGACTTTCCAGTCGAAATATGGAGTAAGTCCATGAATATCACATCCCGGATGGCCTTCATAAATTGCCCAAGGCCAATAGATAGGAATACCTGAGTTCCCAAGCACTTCCTCTCCTCCTGCAGGCTTCCAGCTGCGCATATTTGCACCTCGCAAATCTACGCGTGCTGTGCCATGAGAATTAGAAAGGACGACCTGCGTTGCAGGCTGGGATACACTGTCAAGCCAGTCGAGGTCTTCTTCAGACAATTCCTGCAGGGACGCAAGACGATAGGTTCCGCCCCAGGTCATAAGATGATCATTGAGACTGCCCCTTTTATTCTCTCCGGTGCGGTACTTGCTCCAGCGTGTCTGGAAATAAGCCTCGGTCTTTGAGCCCACAGGACGTTCAAGTGCATGCCAGAGATCCCGGTTTTCATCAGCGAACCCCTGAGTGCCGTTTCGCCACAAAAGCGCTGCAACCTCCTTCCACATATCATTGCGATCCGCCTTGGAAAGTGCAAAAAGTTCAGAAATCAACAAATTGCCATAATCATCGAGAGCAGCATGCTCTGTCCCGATAATAGTAGAACCTGCCGGCCGCCAATTATAGATTGAGAAGTCAAGGTCCGGGCCATAAGCAGGATTTTGGAGATATACCCACGACAGGAAATACCATCCCGCCTTACGGGCATAGTTGAGATATCTGCGTCTGCCGGTCATATCCCACATCTCCACGGCAGCCGAGAAAAAAGGCTGGATGCCTTCCCGATCTACGCTGGAGCAATCCATTGCCCCTCCATTGCACTCAAAACGATTGATATCTCTGTTGTAATAATATTTGAATGCTTTGTCTATTACTCTTTTAACATCCGGATCATCAGTGAGTTCCCAATAACGCACAAGCCCCATCAGAACAAAGCCTCCACAATCACCGGCCGCATTCGTCATTTCCCCCGTGGAAAAATCCCATTGTGAGCCTAATGAGCCATCACCAGGCAAGGCCTTAAGGACAGCCTCCACCACTCTTGAAGCAGACTGTTCGAATTCGTCGGCATAGTTGTCGGCATCACATCCCAGAGCTGCCAATTCATCACGGTTTGCCCTGAGAAACATAGCCATACGGGAAAGCTCACTTACCGACCACCCCACTTCTGAAGCGTCAGTGAATGTCTTTCCTGGTACAGGTTTGGTGCCGCGCCGGAAAAAACCGCTTTCCTGCTGACGCACCCTTATCCAGCTGCGCAGGACTTCACATCCGAAACGAACGCCCTCCGGATCCTTATCTTCAAGAGCATATTCCACAGTAAGACGTGCTCTCTGGAAACTTTGGGATGCAAATCCTATATCCTTGGTTCCTCCACTTACAAGGTATTCTCCCGGCGCCAGAGCCTTTGACTTCTCTATGTCGTCATTTGTCCAGCGATCGAGCGTAAAATCCCTTTCGTAATCTTCAAGTGTATACCCCTCTTTGGAGCGGGGGATATTCAGATATCCCATTACGAACATTTTATCATTCTGTCCTCCGCTGAACCAGGAGCCTTCGTCATTACGTCTGCGCGTCCAGTCCATAAACGTCCGATCCAGACGCACTGTCTCAGCAATAGTGTGCTGGGCATCCGTTTTGTGACTGAGGTGTTTCCAGGCGACAGGGAAGAGAACGGTAAAACCATAATTTTTCCATTTCGGACGTCCCTGACAAGCGTATGCCGTAACACAATAACTTTCACCCGGTTCCAGAGTAATGAACTTATCATAACGGTCCGTGAATTTTCGCTTGTCAGTATACGATACAGGAGCTTCAGTCATCGGCCAGTAAATCAGATGCCTGAATGAGCCGTCCGGGAGTTTCTCCATAGATGCAGAACCTGTGATTGAATTAGGATCGGCATCCGATGCGAACATACCGAAGGCCTTGCGCCTGTTCTCGCTGACAGTACATCCGGGGATGGTACTGCGGTCGCCGGCAAAAATCCAGGGTTCGCCATCCTTTTCATATCCATTGGGCATCGCACTGGAAAACTTGCGGCCATCGCTGAGAATGAAATCCCCGACAAACTCGTTTCCATTGTACAATACTCCCGGTATAAGATAACGCGTAGCCTTGAAACCAGGTTCTGCGGAAAGGAGAAGTTTGAAAGTTTTCGTAGAATCCGTATTGTTGACAGCCTTTAATTCTATTTGCCATACGGTAGTTCTGCCTTCACGGCTCCTGGAAGT
>DVIP01000113.1 GCA_018711225.1 Candidatus Cryptobacteroides intestinipullorum
CCGGACAAACTCTGCCTCGGGGCAATGAGACGAAAGCCAGGTCCTGACATATTCTTCAGTATCCTGCCGTATGATCCTGTCATCATCGGCAGGATACATGTTATACAGGACCGAATGAAGGGTAATATTCCTGTTCATGACGGCTTCAAGGCTGAGAAGAAGATGGTTTATGCTGCCAAGACGTCCGGACGTGACGAACACCAGCGGATAACCCCGGTCAGCCACATAGTCTATGGTCAGACAATCCCTGGTCAGAGGCACCATAAGTCCTCCCGCACCTTCCACCAGCACTGCATCGTAGCGCTCCGCAAGTATCTCCGTAGCTGAACCTATCTTTACGAAATCCACCGGCCTGCCGTCCAGTTCCGCAGCCAGATGGGGAGAACACGGATAAGTGTAAATCTCCGGCATTGTCAGACCTTCCATATCCTCCGGAAGCATTCCGCACCCCATTATTTTCCTGTGCAGCTCTATATCCTCCGACATGCCGGTATTGCCCGTCTGGATAAGTTTCTGCGTTATCGTCCTTACTCCCCTGTCGTTCCAGAGCCTCGCCAGATAGCCTGTAGCGTAACTTTTCCCGATATTGGTATCAATACCGCTGACAAAATATACTTTTCCTTTTTCCATAATTCCAGATTTACAAGTTTCACATTCCGGACGCGTCTTCCCGGTATCGCCTGACAGCCACCACGAAGACAGGACGGTAAGTAAGTGGGCATCCGTCAGCGTCAGCGAACCTTTCCGAATAAGAAGTGCAGAATGCTGAATAATCCTTCCTTGTCCACGGTCTCCTGCTGATTCCGTTCACACCTGTCATCTTGAGATGCCTCAGCACATCGGCTGCGGACGTAAAACGGAGCACCGCCGCAGTCTCTTCCGCACAAAGCAGTCTGAAATCCGGTTCCAGCATGGTTTCCAGCTGTTCCAAAGACGGATAATGCAGCCTGACTCCCGTTATTTCCGCTATTTCCATAAAATTTCCCGGAGCGAATGTGCTGAAAGCCAGAAAGCCTCCCGGCACCAGACTGTCACGGCATTTGGCGAAAAACCTGCCCGGGTCATCGAACCACTGTATGGCGGAACCGGACAGCACCAGATCCAGATTCGCGGGAAAATCTACGGATTCGGCATCTCCGGGAATAAATTCCGCCGCCGGCATGTCTGCAAAAAGTTCCTTGAATTCAGGACAGATATCATTCAGATACAATTTTTCCGGGAATACGACTCCGTTCATGGCCTTGGTAAGGAAGCCTGTGCCGCAGCCTATTTCCAGAACGCGTCTCACCCTCTCCACAGGTACAAGCTCCCGTACCAGCAATGCCAGCCTCTCCGCCATATTCTTCTGCACAAGAGCCTCTGTATCATAATGCTCCGCAGCCCCGCAAAAACGTTTTCTGACCAGTTCCTTATCCGTCATATCCTGTATCGCTCTTACCGTTGTCCGGCATGCATCCCAGAGCCGTCCGGAAAAAATTTTCCGAATAATGTTCTTCTCCGGCCGTTATCACGGGCGTACCCGACGACTGCCATGCCGCAATCTGGTTCTCCGGCGGAAATATCCTGTCCGACATGCCTGTCAACGCACGAGTCCATGTAAATTCCGGAACCGGATATGCGCATACCGCACGGTACAGGCATTCCAGTTCGTCCTTCAGTTCACCGGAAGTCCGGACGGGCCCACAAGACATGAATCGTGCCAGACCTTCCCCGGAACCGCACATCCTCCGTCTGAACTTGAGCAGAGTCAGGTCATCCATGCGCTCAAGTGTCCCTCTGAACACCTGGACAGGAATACCGAAGGAATCATCCACAGGGTGCAATGTCCCGTTGACTGCCACCCGATCCGAAAAGGGCGCGGAAATACCCTGAAGGACATGTGATGCGACCCATACTCCCAATGACCAGCCCGCGACCCGTATCGTGTCATAGCCATCGAGCAGGCCGGGATCAAAATCCAGGTTCCTGTAATCAGAACATACCAGAAAATCCGCCCCTGAGGGTCTGTATTCCCTGAAAAGACAGTCCTCGCCTCCCCATCCTGAAAACAGAAGGACAAGCCCGGGATTATTATTTCTTATCAGCCAGCTGCATTTCATCTTCCAATACTTTTATAAGAGACTCTATCCGGTCGGGGGACATGTTGGCAGTCAGGGAAAGGCGAAGGCGTGAAGAACCCTCAGGGACTGTGGGAGGACGTACGGGAAGTACGAAGAAACCCTTGTCCTGCAGGCGTCCGGCCAGGCTCACAGCACGGCTGCTTTCGCCGGTTATAACAGGGACTATATGGGTATCTGACGGCATTTCAAGACCATAAGATACCAGGGCGTCACGAAGGACGGCCGAGACTGAGGCGAGATGAGACCGGAGAGGCTTCATAGCCGGAAGCCTGTCCAGCAGCCACGATGTCCACATCCAGTTCAGAGGAGGCAGTGCCGTGGAAAATATGAAAGGACGCATCCTGTTTATCAGATACTTTCTCACAGTCGCGCTGCACACTATGAAACCTCCGACGGATCCCAGGGCCTTGCCGAATGTACCGCATATATAGTCTATATCCGCCAGGCAGTTCAGTTCCTCTGCCAGACCGAGGCCGATTTCACCCATGACGCCGAAGGCATGAGCCTCGTCCACATAGACGGAGACATTGTCATAGATGTCCTTTAGACGGCATATCCGTTCCAGATCGGCCCGGTCACCGTCCATGCTGTAGACACTTTCCACGACAATGATAATCTGCCTGTACTTCCCGTATTCACGGGACAGGACTGCTTCCAGATGTTCCGTATTGTTATGCCGGAAGCGGCAGAACGGGGCACCGGAAAGACGTATGCCGTCGATAAGGCTGGCATGGACAAGCTTGTCGGCCACAATCAGCGTATCTTTTCCGGCTATGGCCGGCAATATGCCGATATTCATGTGATAGCCGCTGTTGAATACCAGGGCGGCCTCACGTCCGAACATGGCAGCCAGCTGCCGCTCCACCTGTTCGTGGACAGGGAAATCCCCTGAAAGAGATCGGGATGAAGAGGAACTCATCTGGAAATTCTCCGGGGACAGTCCTGCCATGAACTCCTTTCTGAGTCCGATATCGGCAGCCAGGCCGAGATAATCGTTCGAAGAGAGGTCGAGCATACGCCTGCCGCCTATCACGACATCGCAGCCTGAATGTTCTGCAGGCATAAGTCTGCGGTAGTTTCCGGCAGACTCCAGTCTGTCCAGTTCTTCCTGAAAATATCTGTCGGTCATTTCAAATCAACGGTTTCTCCGAAATCTCTTTTTATCTGCATGAGGGTGAACATTCCTGGAACATCAGGCCTCAGCCACGTCACGGGCGTAACTCCCCGACGATTTTCACAAGAGCGCCTGTCAGCCTGTCAAGCTGTTCCGGAGTTATGACATAAGGAGGCATGACATAAACCAGCTTCCCGAAAGGACGAACCCATACGCCTTCTTCCACGAAACGCCTCTGCATGTATGCCATATCCACCGGTTTCGTCACCTCGATGACCCCTATTGTCCCGAGCACCCTGACATCCGCCACTGCAGGCAGCGATGCCGCAGGAGCAAGACCTTTTCTGAGCCGTACCTCTATATCCCTGACCCGGCCCTGCCAGTCCGATTCCAGAAGCAGGGACACAGAAGCCTTAGAAACAGCGCAAGCTAAAGGATTGCCCATAAATGTCGGCCCGTGCATGAAGGCATAAGGAGGGTTTTCCGATATTCCGTCCGCAATCTTGTCGGAAGCCAGTACCGCGGAAAATGTCATATAACCGCCAGTCAGGGCCTTCCCTATGCACATTATGTCAGGCTCCACGCCTGCATGTTCCCAGGCGAAGAGCTTTCCCGTACGACCGAATCCCGTAGCTATCTCGGCGAATACCAGGAGCACTCCGTATTCGCGGCAAAGGGCGGCAGCCTGACGCAGGTATTCCGGATGATAGAACCACATGCCCCCGGCCCCCTGTACTACAGGTTCCAGAATCAGGGCCGCGAGTTCCTCATGATGTCTTTCCAATGTCTCCTGCAGCGGTACGATATCCTCCGGATTCCATTCCCCGTCAAATCTGGAAGACGGAGAAGGGAGAAAGTACCGTACAGGAAGTGCGCTTCCGAACATGCTGTGCATTCCCGTGACAGGGTCGCATACGGACATGGCATTCCATGTGTCGCCGTGATACCCGCGGCGAATGGTGACGAAATTCGTCTTGCGCGGATGCCCGGTGGCGAAATTGTACTGTACAGCCATTTTCATGGCCACTTCCACGGCTACGGAGCCGCTGTCGGCATAGAAAATCTTGGACATGGACGGCGGAGCTATCTTCAGCAGCAGTCTGCCGAGGGCAGCGGCAGGCTCATGCGTAAGGCCGCCGAACATTACATGCGACATCTTGTGCAGCTGTTCTTCGGCGGCCTTGTTCAACACCGGATGATTGTATCCGTGTATGGCACACCACCATGATGACATGCCGTCCACAAGCCTCCGCCCGTCTTCAAGGACTATCTCGCAGCCCTGTGCATGGTCCACCTTATAGACAGGCAGTGGATTGGATGTGGAAGTGTATGGATGCCACAGGTGTTCCCTGTCAAAATTGTCCGCCATTACCAAGGTGTGTCCTCGTCTCCTCCGGTAAAACCTTCCGTTATGGCAGAATCAAGCGAATTTCCCGGAGAATCAGCGAATCCGGCCTCCGCGGCAACAGACATGACAGTCATATCAGGTCCGGTATAAGAATTTTCGTTTTTCATGGCCTAAAAATTAAAAAAAACTAATACGGGGACTTGCGGCAATAAAGACGCTGCTCCGTACCAAAAGTCAAATATACGCAGAATCTCTGGAATAACCGCTAAAAACGGGAGAGATGACGCGAAAAATAGCGAAATTTACACTTCCACGTTTCTTTGGAAGGTCTTCTTCCGTAAAGTCTATTTCCAAAAATTCTTCCAAACGGGATTTCCATTGGTCCAATAAAGCTTTGGTGTGTACCAGTATCAGCGTGTTTATTTTCCGTTCTGCAATCAAACCGATAGCCGTAACCGTCTTGCCAAATGCGGTATATGGGAGATGTTGTAAGTAGACAAACGCATACCTTGTCTGGCATAAAACTCCGGATTCTTGAACGAGGCAATCCGTTTCAGATGTATGTAAGCTGTTTTCCCATATCATTCAAAGCAACGGTGTCATGTATAAAGGCAGATACACAATCCCGTCTTCTATTTTCATATCCTTATCGTGAAGCACGTAGGGAGTGGATAACTGGGAACCGTATTTGGCGATACACTTTCTTAGCGAATTCAGTGCATAGCGCTGTCCGGATTTTACCTCAACAGGGG
>DVIP01000114.1 GCA_018711225.1 Candidatus Cryptobacteroides intestinipullorum
CGCCATTTTAAACATATTGTCTGTCGGATAAAATTATTCAGCGACAACTTCGAACTTGAATGTTCCCTTGATATCCTTGTAGCATTTTACGGAAGCCTCGTAAACGCCGGTCTCCTTTACAGTGTCTGAAAGGATTGTGATATCTTTCTTGTCCACTTCAACGCCTGCAGCCACAAGAGCGTCTGCTATCTGCATTGTAGTCACGGAGCCGTAGATCTTTCCGTTTTCGCTGACCTTTGCAGAAACCTTTACGGTAAGTTCTGCCAGTTTGGCTGCAAGAGCCTCTGCATCAGCACGGAGTTTGGCCTCCTTGTGTGCGCGCTGGCGGATGTTCTCTGCAAGCACCTTCTTTGCCGAAGGGGTAGCGAGGATGGCATATCCCTGAGGGATAAGATAGTTAACGGCATATCCGTTCTTCACGTTGACGATATCGTCAGCATGGCCGAGATTGGCCACATCTTTTTTCAGTATAATCTCCATATTGCTATCCTCCTCTTATTTCAAAAGGTCCGTTACGTATGGAAGAAGTGCAAGATGTCTTGCTCTCTTGACTGCCTGGGCCACTTTCCTCTGGAATTTGAGTGAAGTTCCGGTGATACGGCGCGGAAGAATCTTGCCCTGCTCGTTCAGGAATTTCTTAAGGAATTCAGCATCCTTATAATCGACATATTTGATGCCTGCCTTCTTGAAACGGCAATATTTTTTTCTTTTCACCTCGACTGTAGGAGGGTTAAGATAACGGATTTCATTGTTCTGTGCCATGGTTTCTCCTCCTTATTTGGTCTGTTTGTTTGCCCTTCTCTTCTCGGCGTATGCGATAGCGTGCTTGTCCATAGCGAAAGTCAGGAACCTGATGATCCTCTCGTCGCGGCGATACTGGGTCTCAAGGGCAGCAATCAGCTGTGAATCAGCCTTGAATTCGATAAGATAATAAAAACCTGAAGTTCTCTTCTGGATAGGGTAAGCCAGCTGCTTGAGCCCCCAATCCTCTTCATACACGATCTCTCCGCCATTTTCCTTGATGAAGTTCGTGTACTTGGCAACCGCTTCCTTCATCTGTACGTCAGACAAAACGGGAGTTGCAATGAAAACGGTCTCGTACTGTTTGATCATTTTGTTTATAATTAATTGATTTGTAAATAAAACACCCATTCATGGAGCGAATTTTTCCACGAATGGGCTGCAAAGATAGAAATATTTTCCTTCAAATCAAATTATTTTTCCGGAATACTCTCCAGAACCGCTTTCAGGTAATTCCAGCATTTTTCCACGGACGGGATATTCAGCCTTTCATCAGGAGAATGAGGGCTCATGATAGTAGGACCGCATGACACCATGTCCAGATCAGGATAAGACCCGCTGATGATGCCGCACTCCAGACCTGCATGGATAGCAAGAACTGCAGGAGCTGTACCGTACATCTTTTCATATACGTCCTTCATCACGTGGAGAATAGGCGATGCACTGTTCGGAGCCCAGCCGGAATATCCGCCCGTAAACTCCACGCTGCCTCCGGCCAGTTCCACGGCAGCGCGCATTTTCCCGGCAAGCAGGTCCTTGGCCGAGTCCACGGAGCTTCTCATCAGGGTCTTGATGACAAACTCCCCGTCTCCGGTCCTGGCTATGGCCGTATTGTTTGATGTCTCCACCAGTCCCGGCATCTGGTCGCTCATGCGGTCAACGCCTTCAGGTGAAATCAGAAGCAAACGGATGCATTTCAGTCCGTCTTCCGCATTTATGCATGAAGTCTGAGGGCCGGCATCTGAAACCGATATGCTGAGCTGGGGATCCGTCACAGCATATTCTGACTTTACGACAGCCTCCGTCCTCGCCGCATATTCTCCTGCTTCAGCCCTCCAGCCGGCAGGTATGAGTATGACGGCCCTGGCCTCGCGCGGTATGGCATTCCTCATGTTCCCGCCCTCAAGCGAGACAAGTCTGGCACCGTGATCCCTCAACAGCGGGAGAAGGACACGCGCGAGGACCTTGTTGGCATTGGCCCGGTAAAGGATTATGTCCATACCGGAATGTCCCCCCTGGCATCCTGACACCTCGACAACGCAAGGCACATATCCTTCCGGGACGCTCTCGGTCCTGTACGGAATCCTGGCGGTGGCGTCCATGCCTCCGGCACATCCGATATAAAGTTCGCCTTCCGTCTCGGAATCCAGATTTATGAGGATATCACCTTTCAGTACGCCCGGCTTGAGCGCCCTCGCTCCGGTCATCCCTGTCTCTTCGTCTATGGTCACAAGAACTTCGACAGGGCCGTGCTTTATGTCATCCGACTGGAGTACGGAAAGAGCCATCGCCACACCTATGCCGTTGTCGGCACCGAGAGTAGTGCCTTTGGCCTTCACCCATTCCCCGTCAATCCAGGTCTCGATAGGATCCTTTTCGAAATCATGCTCCACATCGGGATTCTTCTGAGGCACCATATCCATGTGCCCCTGAAGGATGACCCCTTTGCGGTTCTCCATTCCAGGTGTAGCCGGCTTCCTTATTATAATATTGCCGGTCTCGTCCTTTATTGTCTCCAGTCCGAGCGATTTCCCGAATCCGTACAGATATTCCACTGCCTTCCCTTCTTTCTTGGAAGGTCTCGGCACTCTGGTCAGTCCGTAGAAATTGTTCCAGACGACGGACGGTTTCAAGTCTTTTATTGTCATATATATGCTTTTTTATGGTGTTTCAACGTCTTTATGGTGTTTCAACCTCAGTCAGACGAATTATTTCACTTAAAATCAGAGACTCAGCAGAACTGACCTTGCGATTTCCTCAGAATCCTTTTCATTCAGCCTGAGCCTTTATCGTTCAGCCGGATTTGCAATCCGGCTGTTTTCTGATATTCCGGCAGATTACAAATCTGCCGGTACAAAGCAATCTGCCGGTACGAAACTCCCGTCCCCTTACATCTGACTCAGCCTCTACAGAAACAATTCCCTGAAATGCGCTCCTTGCCATTTCAGAGAATCCACTATATTCTAGAAACTTTCAAGTTTCAGGTAATTTCTCTCCATCGACTTGTTCTCCTGCAGATCCAGGTTTACAGGAAGCGTCGTTTCCTCTCCGAACTGGTATACAGGAACCCTGGCCTGAAGCAAAGTGCTCTTTCCGTCAGCGAGTCTGACGCTGCATACAGCCGGCACACGGTAGACCACTACCGGCACCTTCGGTTTCTTCACGTTTTTCTCATCTGTCTGAGGGGCAGCCATTTTCTCCTGCACTATTTCCAGCACGACAGGTCTTCCGGATATGTTGTCGGCAGGAAGCAGACCCGCAGTATCGGAAATCCTGAACGCCACGTAAAGCTGGCTGTCACGGTTCTTGTCAGGAACGAGGTCAAACGTAAAAGTCTGGGTGTCGTATTCCGAATAGCCGGTAAAAAGCGAAAGATATTCCTGTTCGAGAC
>DVIP01000013.1 GCA_018711225.1 Candidatus Cryptobacteroides intestinipullorum
AATATCAAAGCGTTGATTGTCAGACTTCAGAGACAAGTCCTGTCGGTCTCTGAAATACAGGATACAAGCGAACTTGAACGGAACTTGAACGGACTTGAACGGAACTTGAACGGACTTGAACGGAACTTGAACATGGCGATGACCAGGCTGCAGGGTATGGCAAGACAGACTCTTGTGCGGACAGTCATTGCGCAGGCGATATCCTCAGGCCTTGTCACTCGCGAACATCCGGAATCACCGCGACATCCGAGACAGCGTTATCTGCTTACGGAAGATGGACTGAAGGTATTGGAGGTGCTGATGAAGAAGTGAATTCTGCCCGATGATTCTGCCCGGAAGAAGTATTGGAATTTATTGCGGAAATTCATAAATTTGTACCCATTATGGATTTCCGCAATTTCATATCAATGATGTCCAAGCGAATGCATCGTCAAGATGCATAGGTTTTTTTCTGCCGTACGGGTACGGGATGTACAGGCGGCGCGGGTCTCAGCTGAAAAAACATACATTGAATCACGGACATTATCATGATAAGAGAAGAATACAGATACGACAATATATTCCATCTGGAGAACGGCGGGCAGATAGAGGAACTTTCGATTACCTATCACAGATCTGACAGACCCTATGTTCCCGGCAAGGACGGGCGAAAAGTGGTGTGGATATGCCATGCCTTTACCGCCAATTCCGATCCGCAGGACTGGTGGCCCGATCTGGTAGGGCCAGGAAAGGTCATAGACCCTGACAGATACTTCGTGGTCTGCGTGAACATGCTCGGCTCTCCTTACGGGACCACGTCTCCGGTTTCATTGAAGCCTGGTACGGACCGCCCGTATTATTTCGATTTTCCCAGGATTACTGTCAGGGATATTGTAAATGTCAATATCCTTGTCAGGAAACATCTCGGTGTTTCCTGCATTGACCTTATGATAGGAGGTTCGATAGGCGGATTCCAGGCGTTGGAATGGATGATTATGGAACCGGAAGTGATGAAGAAATCTCTGGTTTCGGCTTGCGGCGCCAGGGTGACTCCGTGGGTGACGGCATATAACGAGTCCCAGAGGATGGCACTGGAAGCCGATCCGACTTTCCGCGAATGTGCCGGTCCTGACGGCGGAAGGAATGGCCTGGCATGCGCCAGGGCCATAGCGCTGATTTCATACAGGAATTATCTGTGCTACAATGACACGCAGTCCGAGGCTGATCCGGACAAGATGTTCGCCGACAAGGTCTGCTCATACCAGCAGTACCAGGGCAAAAAACTTATAGACAGGTTCGACGCCTATTCTTATTATTGCCTTACTTATTCCCTGGACAGCCACAATGTCGGCAGGGGGCGTGGAGGCGTTGAGGCAGCGCTGAAGACCATCAAGGCCGATACCGTGGTGGTCGGAATAGATACGGACTGTCTCTTCCCCGTGGAAGAGCAGAAATTCATGGCTACACATATCAGCGGAGCGGTTTACGTGGAGATAAATTCGCGCTTCGGACATGACGGCTTCCTGATAGAAAGCGGCCCTCTCGGTAATATCATCCAGCAGTTACTGGCTTGAGGCATTGACACAGCCGGAGTGCGGACAGTAAATATTGGAACGGTAAAATATCGCGACTATATGGAAAAGAGAAAATTCGGATTCGAGACCCTTCAGCTCAGGGCGGGGCAGGAAATCGACCCCGTTTCCAAGGCTACTGCAGTGCCGATATACCAGACTACGGCATACGTTTTCGATGACATGCAGTACGGCGCCGACCTTTTCGCCCTGAAAAGGCCCGGGAACATATACACGAGGCTTAACAATACCACCAACGATGTTTTCGAGAAGAGGATGGCGGCACTGGAAGGCGGAGTGGCTGCAGTCGCCACTGCTTCCGGCACGTCAGCCATTTTTCTGTCAATCATAAACATCTGCGGACCGGGAGACAATATCGTGACCTCTCCGTTCCTTTACGGCGGGACTTTCACCATGTTCGAAATCACCCTCAGGGATATGGGTATAGAAGTCAGGTTCGCTGCCAGTGACCGGGTGGAGGACCTGGAAAAGCTGACAGACAGCAGGACGAAGGCGGTTTATCTGGAGATTCTGGGAAACCCGGCTTTCAACGTCCCTGATTTCGAGCCGATTGTGGAAATGGCCCACAAGAAGGGGATATGTGTCATAGTGGACAATACGTTCGGGTGTGGAGGATGGCTTTTCAGACCTTTCGACTGGGGTGCTGACGTATCCGTGCATTCTTCGACAAAATGGATATGCGGACACGGCACAGCTCTGGGCGGCGTGGTGGTGGATGCAGGAAAATTCGACTGGACTCCTGAAAAATATCCGCTTCTGGCCTCCCCGTCGGAAAGCTATCACGGACTGGTTTATAAGGAAGTTTTCGGGAATGCCGCATTTGCCGGAAGGGTACGCGTGGACGGGTTGAGGAACATAGGGGCATCCGCATCCCCGTTCAATTCATTCCTTATGCTGCAGGGCCTTGAGACACTGTCCCTGAGAGCTGAGAGATGTTGTTCCAATGCCATGGCGATAGCTGAATTCCTGAACAGACATCCTGCCGTGGAAAGCGTGAGCTATACGGGCCTGCCGGACAATCCTTATCATGCCCTGGCGGTAAAATATCTGCGTCACGGGTTCGGTGCGGTTCTTACTTTCAGGGTGAAAGGCGGTTTCGATGCGGCAGCGGCACTTGTGGGCAAACTCGAACTTATCCTCCATGTCAGCAGCGTCGGTGATTCCAAGTCTCTGATCGTGCATCCGGCTTCGA
This sequence comes from Candidatus Cryptobacteroides intestinipullorum, assembly GCA_018711225.1. GTDB lineage: Bacteria > Bacteroidota > Bacteroidia > Bacteroidales > UBA932 > Cryptobacteroides > Cryptobacteroides intestinipullorum. The sequence goes on from DVIP01000013.1 coordinate 2,764, forward strand.
CTACGCATTCGCAGCTCGGTCCTCAGGAACAGGAAGCCAGCGGGGTATATCCGAACCTGCTCAGGCTTTCTGTCGGAACGGAAAGCATCGACGACCTGATATACGATTTGTCCCAGGCTCTGGCCTGATGCGGCGCTCCGGCCGGATGTTTCCGGACATGCTTTTAAAAGTGCTGTATATCAGAAATGGAAACGAGAATGTTATATAAAATGAACTTATAAAACATAACTATTATGAAAGTAGCAGTAGTCGGTGCCACCGGTCTGGTAGGCACAAGAATGTTGGAAGTGCTTGAGGAACGCGCTTTTCCGGTAACAGAACTTCTCCCTGTAGCTTCCTCCAGATCTGTGGGACGGAAAGTCGGATTCGCAGGTAAGGAATGGACTGTAGTCAGTGCGGATGATGCCATAGCCGCCAAACCTGATCTGGCCCTTTTCTCTGCAGGGGCAAGTGCTTCGCGTGAACTGGCTCCGCGGTTCGCTGAAGCCGGATGTCGTGTCGTGGACAATTCCTCATGCTGGAGGATGGATCCTTCGAAAAAGCTTGTAGTGCCTGAAATAAACGGAGACGTGATTACGGCAGATGACTATATCATAGCCAATCCTAACTGCTCCACCATCCAGATGCTTATGCCTCTGGCCCCTCTGCACAAGGCTTTCCGGATAAAAAGGATAGTCGTATCCACATACCAGTCCGTGACGGGAACCGGATACAAGGCTCTGGACCAGATGGAAGCCGAGCGTTCCGGAAAGAAATGGGGCGAATATCCGGCTGTGTATCCTTATCCGATAGACGAGAACATATTGCCTCATATAGATTCCTTCCTGGAGAACGGATACACGAAGGAAGAGATGAAGATGGTGAACGAGACCCACAAGATTCTCGACGAATCCATACTTGTGTCCCCTACTACGGTGCGCGTACCTGTCAAGGGAGGCCATTCCGAGTCCGTGAACATAGAGTTTGAAAACGATTTCACTCTCGAGGAAGTACGCCGGCTCATTTCAGAAACCCCTGGATGCGTGCTTCAGGATGATCCGGAGCACAATATTTATCCAATGCCTCTGTTTGCCTGGGGCAAGGACGATGTGTTCGTGGGACGCATCCGACGGGATCCGTCGGTGAAATACGGGCTGAATCTCTGGTGTGTGGCGGACAATCTCCGCAAGGGAGCCGCTACGAATGCTGTCCAGATCGCCCAATACATGATCGGCAAGGGCTTCCTTCCGAAGAACTGACGTGCCCGTTAAAAAGGCGACATAGCCTCCGGCCGGCTTCCGAATACTTTATTCCCGGAATGTCGGCCGGGGTTTTTGCTGAAAAACAAGGGGTTGTGGTTTTGAAACGCTACAGGTACACGATGATATAGTACATCATTATTCCGCATGCGATGAGTTTGAGACCGGTGCCTGCGAGGAATCCGAGAAACGAGCCGAAGGCGGATTTCAGGGCTTCGCCTCCCTGCTTGCGGGCGTAAAATATTTCCGCGAGAAAGGCTCCGAGGAAAGAAAGCAGTATCATTCCGAGGGGAGAGAGGAATATTCCCACGATCATCCCTATGGTGGCCCCTCTTTCCGCGTATTTGGATCCTCCTGTCACCCTGGTAAGGTATGCCGGAATCACGTAGTCGAGTATGCTTACCAGTACGGTGACTCCCAGCATCACGAGCAATATGGCGAGTGACATTTCTTCGCCCTTCCCGTTGGTCCCGCCCCAGAAATACAGCAGGAGCATCCCTATCCAGGACAACGGCGGCCCGGGCAGGGCCGGTACTATGCTGCCTATTATGCCTATTATGCCTGCGATTACGGCAATTATCCCTATTACTATTTCCATCATGCCATGGAAGCCTCTACATCTTCAGCCTTGATCGGGAGTCTGTGCAGTCCGAGCCTGCGGCATCCGTCTTCGGTAATGAGCAGGTCGTCTTCGAGCCTTATTCCTCCGAAATCGAGGTATTTTTCCACTTCCGAATAGTTTACCATACCCTTGTCCGTACCTTCAGCCTTCCATTTGGCTATCAGTGCCGGGACGAAATAAATGCCCGGTTCATCGGTGACTACGTGCCCCGGCCTGAGCCTGCGGGCCATCCTGAGGGAGCCGAGTCCGAGCTGTGGCGCGCGCTTCTGGTCATCGTCGTAGCCTACGAGGTCTTCTCCGAGGTCTTCCATGTCGTGAACGTCAATACCCATATTGTGTCCGAGTCCGTGAGGCATGAAGAGTCCGGCAATGCCTTCGCTTACCATGTCGTCGATATGTCCGTTCACAAGTCCGAGCGCTTTCAGTCCGTCGAGCATCTTGGCTGCCACCGCCAGGTGGACTTCCCTGTAAGGTATTCCCGGTGCAGCCAGCTGGAATGCCAGTTCATTGCATTCCTCCACTATGTCGTATATGCCGCGCTGCTTCTGTGTGAATTTTCCGCCGCACGGAATCGTTCTGGTGAAGTCTGATGCGTAATGGGTGTTGCTTTCGGCTCCTGCGTCTATCAGAAGCATTTTCCCGGGAGTTATGATGCCGTCATGCCTGTGGTTGTGCAGTGTTTCCCCATGCTGAGACAATATCGTGGTGAATGACACTCCCCATCCTTTCGAGATGGTTACGCCTTCCATTATGCCTACAATGTCTTGCTCCGGGACTCCCGGCCTGCAGGCATTTCTCGCTGCAGTGTGCATCAGATACCCTATTTCGCAAGCCTTGTCTATTTCCTCTATTTCGCAGGCTTCCTTGATGAGTCTCATGGAGATGACGGCTCTGGTCAGTGCGAGAGACGCTGTCTGCACTTTTCCTCCGGTGATTTCTCCGGTTTTCCTGACATCGGTATCGGAACATCCCAGCAGATTGGAGAGAATCATGGTGTTGTAATATCTGGAGGTCGGGAGGAAGTGTATCGGACGGCCCTTTTCGCGTGCGTCGCGTATTGCGTCGAAGAATCCCACGTAGGGGGCTGTCCTCTCTGCCCCGACTGCTTCGCCTTTCGATGCTACGGAAGGCTGCGGGCCCATCCAGATGATGTCGTCTATGTCCACGTCGTTTCCGTAGAGCACTTCTTCTCCGCTGTCCAGGTCGAGGATGGCCGCGAATCCCGGTTCATCTATGCCCCAGAAATAAAGGAATGAACTTTCCTGTCTGAATTTGTAATCGTTCCCCCTGTAATTCTGCGGTGCTTCCACATTTCCCGGGAAAACTGCTATTCCCCGCCTGCCGTCGGCTTCTGATTCCTTCATCAGCCTGAGCAGCCTGGCCCTTCTGCTGATATATGTTTCTTTTCCGAACATTGCTTTTCCGTTATAATCAAACAATAATTTTAAAGGTAGCGATTTTTCCCGAATTTCCCTACATTTTCATTACCTTCTTCCCTTTAATCCCTTTAATTACTTTAATCACGTTTCACCACGTTTTACCACGTTCGACTAACCGCAAAAATCGCTGAAAACGCAGTTAGTCGTGCAAACAAATGTCAGACTAACGACAAAAATCGCTGAAAACGCAGTTAGTTGAACAGATATGTCCCCTTTCCGGCAGATTTCTAATCTGCCGGAACAGAGGGCTCCATTTAAAGGTTCCGGATAACCGTCTCCGACAGTCCTGTCGCCTGAACGATTGCGTTGATCTCCATCCCCATTTTCTTCAGGTTTGTTGCAGCCGTCACCAATCCCTTCTCGATGCCTTCATCAAGTCCTTTCTTCATCCCTTCATTCAAACCTCGCTGCATTCCTTCGTCAAGTCCTTTCCGCATCCCTTCATCCCTGGCGAATTCGATAGTGTTCCAATAGTCATTCTCGGTCATCATATCGTTCTCGTATTGTTTGCGTTCCTCCGGAGAGAATGCGGCGACCTCTGCTGCCTCGAACAGTTTTATGAAAATCCTTTCCTGTAGCCCGGCAGGTCTGTCCGTCAGCCTCGCCAGGTTTTTCAGCACATACATCCATTTGTCTGTCGCTGTCACCAGATCCCCGGCTTCCTTGCTGAAATCATGCACTTCCAGAAACACGAACCCAAGCCTGTCCGTCATGAGTTCCCCGGTGTCCTCCTCCTTCAGGAAATACCGGTGGATTCTCTTGCCTTCAGTCCGGCCGGCAATTCCTTCAGGGAAACTGTGCTCCATTTCGAAGTCCAGAATACTGACCATGTACACGGGGCATATCGAATAGTCCCACCGTCCCTTCACGGCCTGTTCCTGAATCAGGAATGTGGCATAGTATAGGCACCTTTCCCTGAACCACGTCTGATTCCTTTTCTGCATTTCCACGATGAAACGCTCCCCTCTTAAGGTCCTGCACGCCACATCGAATACGGCATGCCTGTCACTGCGTGTCAGTCCCTGGTTCTCCGGCTTCATGTAGGAAATGTCGGATATTTCCTTGTCCGGGAAAATGCTCTGCAGGAAAGCGAGCAGAAAGCCCTTGTTCACCTCCGTCCCGAACAGCCGTTTGAATCCCCAGTCGGAAAGCGGGTCTATATACCTGACCGGCCTGCCGTTCATCATCACCGTCCTGTCCCCACAACTTCTCTCCATATCTGCTGCAATTTTAATTAATTAAAGACAAATAAACAAGTTCGTCCGGTGGCAAAAGAAGAGAAAAGCGGGAGACGTGTCAATACCCTGGCATCATGATTTTCCGAATCCGAATGTTGTTTTGCTTTTTCTTGAAGAAATTTCTTTTTCCGACACTTTCGTCACTTTCTGCAATATACAATAC
>DVIP01000115.1 GCA_018711225.1 Candidatus Cryptobacteroides intestinipullorum
GGGTATTCCGAAGTAGGCCCGAATGAAGGATTGGGCAGGATGATACGCGAGTTCGGACATACTAAAAAAGGAAATGCGCAGCCTGCGGCCAATTATGAAGATTCCAGGAAGCAGGAATTTATTGACAATGAGGAAAATGTCACTCTTTTTGCAAACTGCAGGGCTGTCAAGGTGATAACGGATAGCGGTTCCATAAAGGCAATTCTGATCCGTCACATAGAGACCGGTGAAATGCACTGGTTCAAGGCACCGCTTTTCTCCGACTGTACCGGAGACGGCACAATCGGCTATCTCGCAGGGGCAGACTGGCGGATGGGCAGGGAATCTCGCAGCGAGTTCGGGGAATCCCTTGCGCCGGAGAAGGCCGACAGCATGGTTATGGGTGCCTCCGTACAGTGGTATTCGGTGAAAAAGGACAGCAGGACAACTTTTCCTGAATTTTCCTACGGGGTGACCTTCAATGAGGACAACTGCGAGAAAGTGACTATGGGCGAATGGACCTGGGAGACCGGTATGAATCTGGACCAGATACGGGATGCCGAACGTATCAGGGACTACGGCCTTATGGTGGTCTATTCGAACTGGAGCTATCTCAAGAATCACAAGAAAGACAATGACAGATGGGCTGACAGAGACCTGGAATGGGTGGCATATATCGCCGGGAAACGCGAATCCAGAAGGCTTCTGGGAGACTATATCCTGAAACAGGATGATATAGACAAGAATGTCTTCCACGAAGATGCGTCCTTCACCACGACATGGAGCATTGACCTGCATTTCCCTGACCCTGAAAATTCCAGGAAGTTCCCCGGCGCCGAATTCAAGACGGCTACGGTACATAACTGGATATACCCGTATGCCGTACCGTACAGATGTCTCTATTCCAGGAATATAGACAATCTTTTCATGGCAGGACGCAATATCAGCCAGACACATGTGGCTCTCGGGACGACCCGCGTCATGCGTACCACCGGAATGATGGGCGAAGTCGTGGGAATGGCGGCCTCGCTCTGCCACAAATATTCATGTTCACCGAGAGATGTCTACCGCTATCATCTTGACGAGCTGAAGCCGCTGATGAAAAAAGGTGCAGGCAAATACGAGGGCACAAAAGAATCCCAAAGGTTCAATCTTCCGAACGAACTTCTGGAAAAGCCCAAGGCATTCATCCAGAATGAACCGGAACAGACAAAAGAAAAATGAAAATGACTGCGAGACTTGTATACACCATATCCGCTGTCCTGTCTTTCTTCGCCGCGGAAGCCTGTCTTCACGCCACGGATGACTGCTACAGCAGGCTGGATGGAGATACGCTGACCATAGGAAATTCGTGCATCGAGCGGAAATTCGTATGGAACGGCGGAAACCTGATGACATACAGCATAAATGACAAGATATCCGGGAAAGTACATTATTCATCGAATCCAGCTCCGGATTTCGTGATGTCATCGTCCGACAGCCCTGTCTCGGAAGGAAAATTCTCGTCCGAAGACATACCCATGACCCCGGTCAGTCCTGAATGTCATCTGGTTACTGTCACATACAGGACAGGTGCGCTCGAAGTCAGGAGGGAATTCAGAATCTATGGCGGATGTCCTGCCATAGCCTGCGACACCTGGCTGAGGGGCAGCATGACGGGGAATATCGCTTCGGCTGTGGAGAACAATGCCGACAGGAAAAATATAGAATTTTCCGAAGATATGGCATCCCGCCCGGTATCTGCTGTCCTGGACAGGGTCAGCCTGCCGGGAAACCACTGGCATGCGAAGGCCGTGGAATTCTGGGACGTCACCGACTGGAACAACAACCTCGTGGCTGAACGGGACATCATCTCCTACCGCAAGAATTCTTACCGTGGAAACATCCTGCTCATGCAGGACGGTATTGACGGCAGCGGACTCTTCTTCCTTAAAGAGGCTCCGTGCTCAAGCGTGCAGCTTGAATACGGCGGAGCGGATTTTATCGCGGATTTCGGGACTTTCTCCGTGACCGGTCCGGGTGTCAGTACGGCCGACATATCTCCTGAAGAATGGACAGGCGTGTACTCGTGCGTGCTCGGAGTCTGGAGCGGGGAGGAACTGGATGCCCTTTCCGCGTTGAGGAAATACCAGAAGAATATAAGAAGGCATGTGGCTGACCGGGATGAAATGATTATGATGAACACCTGGGGAGACCGCAGTCAGGATACCAAAGTGAACGAGCAGTTCTGCCTGGCGGAGCTCGAAAAGGCTTCGCGCCTGGGTGTCACCCACTTCCAGATAGATGACGGCTGGCAGGTCGGCAAGAGTCCCAATTCGGCGGTCGCCAAAGGATCTTTCAAGAATATATGGGACAATCCGGACTACTGGACTCCTGATCCCGTAAAATACCCTCACGGCCTGACTCCGATTGTGGAAAAGGCGCGGGAGCTGGATATTGAAGTGGGGCTGTGGTTCAATCCGAGCATACAGAACAGTTTCGAGGATTGGGAGAAGGATGCTGATGCCCTGATCAGGCTCTACCGTCAGTACGGAATAAGGATTTTCAAGATAGACGGGCTCAATATCCCGGACAAGACTGCCGAAAAGAATCTCCGTAAATTTTTCGACAAGGTGTCCGAAGCTACGGATTATCAGGTGGTTTTCAATCTCGACGTCACCGCAGGACGTCGTGGAGGCTACCATTATTTCAACGAATACGGGAATATTTTCCTTGAAAACCGGTATACAGACTGGGGCAATTATTATCCGTACCAGACCCTCAGGAACCTGTGGCAGCTCTCCAGGTACGTGCCTGCCGAAAGACTGCAGATAGAGTTCCTTAACCGCTGGCGCAATGCCGGAAAATATCCATCCGGCGATCCCTTCGCACCGGAAAGGTATTCGTTCCGATACCTTTTCGCAATAGCGATGGCCGGACAGCCGTTGGCATGGATGGAGGCGTCCAATCTCCCGGAAGAGGCATACGGTCTTTCGGAGGATATTGAAGCCTACAGGTCTGTCATGGAAGATTTTCATTCAGGTATAATTCTTCCGATAGGCAGGGAGCCTTCCGGCAGGTCATGGACAGGATTCCAGTCCATGACAGACGGTACATCCGGATATGTCCTTGTGTTCAGGGAAGACAATGAAGACGAGTCCGCATGCGTGGATACATGGTTCGGAGAGGGGACTGAAGTGAAATTCGAGAAAATCTGCGGAGACGGAAGTCCGTTTGCCGCAGTCGTTGGCGATGACGGGGCCGTGGAGTTTTCATTGGCTGAGCGGAATACATTCGTATTGTACCGGTATAAGGTATTGTAACGGAAAAGAAAAGGGTTTTCGAAGAAATTATTGTTTATATATGAATTACAGAGCAGTTTGTTTTTTGGCGGCGGCGCTTCTGATGGCAGCCGCACCGGTATCATCGGCTGAAGATGCCGGAACTCCGTTCATGACGAATGTATATGGCCGGGACTATCAGTTCCTGAACGGGAAATGGAATGCAATAGTCGACTTGTACGACCAGGGCGAGAAAATGAAGGTGTACGAGAACAGGACACCGCAGACCGGGGAGGAATTCTATGAGTACTCTTTCGAAGGCGGGCTGCGTCTCAATGTTCCCGGTGACTGGAATTCGCAGACTCCCGAACTGAAATATTATGAAGGGACCGTATGGTACGCCAGACATTTCGATGCTGACCCGCAGCCCGGACAGAGGCAGTTCCTTTATTTCGGAGCCGTAAGCTACAGATGCAAGGTATATCTGAACGGGGAACAGATAACGGAACATGAGGGCGGCTTCACTCCTTTCGAGGTAGAACTGACGGGAAAGCTCAGGTCAGGTGACAATTTCCTTGTGGTCCAGGTCAATAACAGAAGGACTCAGGATGCGATCCCGGCCCTGGCCTATGACTGGTGGAATTACGGCGGAATCACCCGCGATGTGATGCTGGTAACCACTCCGGAGCAGTATGTGAGGGATTATTTCGTCCGCTTGGACGGGAATGATGCCGGGAGTGTGAAAGTGTCGCTTGAACTGGCACGGCCTCAGGCTGCGGATGTCACGGTGGACATACCGGAGCTGAAGGTTTCGAAGACTGTCAGGACAGATGAGGACGGCAGGGCCGAATTCGGAGTCAAAGTAAAGGGTCTTGAACTCTGGGAGCCTGGAAAAGCGAAACTGTATGATGTGACCGTCTCATGCGGAGATGATTCCGTAAGCGACAGGATAGGTTTCAGGTATCTGGAGACAGAGGGCACCGGAATACTTGTGAACGGCAAACGGACATTCATGCGCAGCATCTCTTTCCACGAGGAAATACCACAGCGCAAGGGCAGGGCTTTCTCGCAGGCTGACGCGCAGATGCTGCTGTCTGAAGCCGAGGCATTGGGAGTAAACATGATCAGGCTTGCACACTATCCGCAGAACGAGTATATAGTACGGCTGGCCGAACAGATGGGCATAATCCTGTGGCAGGAGATTCCGATATGGCAAGGGATTGATTTCGAGGATAAGGGCACGGAGTCGAAGGCCCTGGGCATGCTCGAAGAGATGATATTCAGGGACAGAAACCGCTGCGCCGTATGTTTCTGGGGCGTGGCCAATGAGACGAAACCGTCGGATGCGCGCAATGCCTTCCTGCTGTCCCTCCTGGAGAAAGGGCGCTCGATGGACGACACCAGACTGTATGTCGCAGCCTTCGACCTTGTGTATTTCAATGAAGAGACACGGCATTTTGAAATGGACGATCCGTTCACGGAAAACCTGGACGTGGTAGCCGTGAACAAATATATGGGCTGGTATCATCCGTGGCCTGTGCCGCCTTCCGAGGCAGTGTGGGATGTTGTTCCTGACAAGCCTCTCATCATATCGGAATTCGGAGGCGAAGCCCTTTACGGACAGCACGGCGACAGGAATATGGCCAGCTCATGGAGTGAAGAATACCAGGCTCGCCTGTACGAGGACAATATCGAAATGTTCCGCCATATTCCGAATCTGGCAGGCGTCTCCCCGTGGATACTTTTCGATTTCCGGTCCCCGTACCGCTTCCACCCGACAAACCAGGAGGACTGGAACAGGAAGGGGCTCGTCTCGGATCAGGGCTACCGCAAGGCTGCCTGGTATATCATGCGCGACTATTATAAGGAAATCAAAAATTCAGACAAATGAAAAACGTCGGGCTTAAGTAGATTATGCTGCGGATTCTTTATTTTACAGAAGTGTGAGTTTATACTTTATGTTATAATTATTGTCATGATAAAGTAGTACCTCGAGATATGACATTTTTAACAGTTTGTACTTTATCTGTTAAAATATTGGAGATAAAGTACAAACTCATGTTCTAAAAATTTGACTGTGACGTGCATATTTGGTATCTTTGCCGGAAATTGAAGCATCATGCAGGACAAACTGATTTCACGGAAAAGAGAATGTGAAGAATTGCAGCGGTGTCTGGATTCAGACCGTTCGGAACTTGTCATCATAAGCGGTCGCCGCCGTATCGGCAAGACATATCTTATAGACAAGTTTTTCAAATACAAATACGATTTTACTTTTGTAGGAGAACACAAGACCCCTGCGACAGTCCAGATACAGAACTTCATGCGTGCACTCCAGCGGCAGTCCAGGAAACGACAGCCGAAGGCGGAAACATGGTATGATGCTTTCAATGCGCTTGAAGATTACCTTGAGGCATTGCCTTCTGACAGAAAAAAAGTGGTCTTCATCGATGAGATGCCATGGATGGATACCCAGCGGTCAAACTTTGTCAGCGCATTGGAGAATTTCTGGAACGGCTGGTGCAACAGGCGCACGGACATCGTGCTTATCGCTACTGGTTCAGCAACATCATGGATGGCGGACAAGATAGAGGGGAATCAAGGCGGTCTTCATGCGAGGATCACCTGCAACCTGCACCTGTCCCCGTTCAACCTTCACGAGACTGAAGAATATCTGCGGCAGAGGAACTGCCAATGGGACAGGTACCAGATATTGCAATGCTATATGATATTCGGAGGCGTGCCTTTCTATCTGAGTCTTCTGAATACGGCAGACAGCCTTACGCAGAATATAGACAGGCTGTTCTTCTCCGAGGGAGCACAGTTGAAAATGGAGTTCGATGAACTTTACAATGCCCTTTTTACGAATGCCGATACTTATATATCAGTAGTCAGGCTGTTGTCAGAGAACAAGTCGGGGATGACAAGGGAAGATATTGTCAAGGCCACCGGCCTGGAAGGAGCGTTCCTCAGCAAGATACTGAAGAATCTGGAGCGTTGTGACTTCATCACACGACTGTCACAATATGGCAGCAAAGTCCGTAACAACATTTTCAGGCTTACGGATTTCTATACGCTGTTCTATTACAAGTTTATTGAATCCAACAACACCAAGGATGACAGATGGTGGAGTAACAACATGGATTCTCGCAGTGTATCCGCATGGATGGGACTGAGTTTTGAACTGGTATGTCTGAGCCATCATAAACAGATTAAAGGTGCACTCGGAATCGCAGGGGTGGGAACCTCCATATCCACATGGCGGAGCAAAGCCGACAGGGAAAAAGGGATACCCGGTTTTCAGATTGACATGATAATCGAGCGGGCAGACAGAATTATCCACCTGTGCGAAATGAAATTCAGTACAGACCAATATGGCATAACTGACAGCTATGAGATGAAGCTGAGGGAGCGGATGGGGTTGTTTCGGATGGCGACAAAAAACAAGAAATCGCTTGTAATCACTTTTGTGACGACATATGGCATCGTGGGCGGAAAACATAAAAGCATCGTCCATAGCGAAGTTACTATGGACGACCTTTTTCAAGCATGAGGATGCAGAGAAAAAGCCTTTGCCATTTTTATACAAAAGGAACTTCCCTTGAATTAATTATCATTCTCGATGCCTCTCACGCCCTCCTTGAAACTACGTACCCCTTTACCCAGACCTTTCATGAGTTCAGGAATTTTCTTGCCGCCGAAAAACAGCCGGACAATCAATACGATGAAGATTATTTCTTGAGTTCCTATCCCAAACATCATTACTTGCGTATTAGGTATTTGACAAACAGATAACCGCCGAAGATTTGCAGCAGCATGCCCGGCACTCCTATGCGAAAATCCTGGACGGCATCATAGAAATTGCCTGATAGGAAAGTACCACCGCCAGCATAAGCGGCAATGGCCAGCAATACGGATTTAAGCAGGATGGAGGGGAGTGAACCAAAGGCCGGCATCCCGAACATCAGGGAATTGACAAGCGGTG
>DVIP01000116.1 GCA_018711225.1 Candidatus Cryptobacteroides intestinipullorum
TGTGGCTGTTGTAGGGTATGTGCAAGAGATTAAAGATGCTGTTTCTACCAACTTTCCCTTCCATAAAAAGGCAACGGATAGGTAGCAATTCTTTCTCTAATACCCACCATATACGGCTCCTTCTGCCGAAATTAACAATATGGTGAGGCGTTTACGTAAGTCGTTGATAGATATAATATATTGATTTTGAATATGGAAACAGTTCATAAACCGGAATTCAGGAAGAGAAAGCTGGTTTCTCCGGCTGACGGTCTCGTAATCAGTGTCATGTCCTGTACTCCAGCCGGGGAACCGCGCGGAGTGGTGCAGTTCGTGCACGGCATGTGCGAACACAAGGAAAGGTATATGCCTGTCATGGAATATCTGTCCTCCAGGGGCTATGCCTGTATCATACACGACCACAGGGGGCATGGCGAGTCCGTAAGGTCTTCCGACGATCTGGGCTATTTTTATGAGGGCGGCTATCAGGCCATGATAGAAGACATCGGTGCCGTGAACAGGATAGCAAGGGAGGAATTTCCGGGAAAACCGTTGGCGCTTTTCGGACACAGTATGGGATCGATGGCCGTGCGGTCATATTCAAAACGCTATGACGACACTATTGACGCTCTTGTCGTCTGCGGAAGTCCGAGTTACAACAGGGGAGCAGGTACAGCCAGGTTCCTGGCACGCATATTCGCCTTTTTCGCCGGTGACAGACATCGTCCTGAGCTGATACAGAAGCTTGCCTTCGGATCTTTCAACAGGAATTTCGGACATGTTTCGTCCCCGCATGCGTGGGTGTGTTCGGATCCGGAGATTGTGGACAGGTATGACCGGGACCCTCTTTGCAATTTCCAGTTTACTGCAGACGGATTCATCAATCTTTTCTCACTGATGCAGGACGCATACGATACCGCGGACTGGCATCTTCACCGTCCGGATCTTCCGGTGCTTTTCATTTCCGGTGAAGAGGATCCGTGTCTTATGAATCGCGTGAAATTCGACGGGGCAGTGGAGAATATGAGGAAAGCAGGCTACAGGAATGTCTCTTCCAGGCTTTATCCCGGAATGCGTCATGAAATCCTGAACGAAACGGGCAAGGAACAGGTGTGGAGCGATATTGCGGATTTCCTTGCATCTTCATTCAGTCATCACTTCCACCCTGCTGGCTGAATTTCCCTGCCGCGTGACCAGAATCTTGGTGGGAATCCTCTCCCTCAATGATTCCACGTGGCTGATTATGCCCACTTTCTTCCCGCCTATCTGATGCAGGTTTTCCAGTGTTTCCATGACTACGTTCAGATAGTCGGAACTCAGTGTTCCGAATCCCTCGTCTATGAACAGTGTGCCGACCTGCATGGCGCTTCTGGAAAGGGATGAAAGTCCGAGCGCGAGGGAGAGGGATACCAGGAATGTCTCGCCTCCGGACAGGGTATTGACCGACCTTTCCGCCCCTCCCTGGAAAAGGTCCCTCACAGTGATGGTCAGCGAGCCGTTCTGGTTGTCCAGCACATATCTGTCGGAGAGTCTGGAGAGATATGTGTTGGCGTTCCTGATCAGATCTGACAGTATGAAACTCTGGGCTATTTTCCTGAATTTCCGGCCTTCGTTGTCTCCGAATATATCACTCAGAGCCTCCCACTTGCGGTATTCCTTTTCCTGCTCATCAGTCTTCTCCTGCTCGGCTGCCGCCTTAAGTGCATTTTCTTCGTCCTGTTCCAAAGTCTGGTTTATGGCCCCTATCTCCCTGTTCAGGACATTCATGCTTTCCTCAAGCTTCATGGAGGATGCCATGAGGGTTTCCCTGGTGTCTTCCTCTCCGAACTGCGGCGCGTTTTCCCTGAGCGCAGCAAGGTCCTGACGTCTCTGTTCGAACAGAGATTCCGCAGTGGAAAGGGTTTTAATCATCCTGTCCGTATCTTCCTTTTTCCTTTCTATTTCTTCCGCCCGGATGGAGCACAGGAACTCCAGCCTTTCTTTCCCTATGTCGCTGCCGGAGTGATATTCTGCCAGAATCTCTTCCTTGCTGCGGATATCCTTCTCTGTCGTTTCCAGCTTTTCTTCAGTCAGGTTTGTTCTGACAAGCAGCCTGTTCCAGCTGTCTTCAAGGTCTTCCGGGCTCATGTCCGGAAGTTTTCCGGTGTAAGGGGAAAGTGCGTTTTCCCCGTAATGGAAGCGTCCCATGACGGTCCCGACCCTGGTTAGCGTTCCGGAGTATTTCCTGATGTCGTCATCCAGCTTCTCCAGCCGTTTCCTGTCCTCAATATATGAGGCGGCCGCATTTTCTGTGTCTGACATGAATTTTTCCGGATTTTCCGAGAATTTTTCCCTCCAGCCCTCTACGGATATCAGTTTCCCTGCCTGTTCCACGGTATCGGAGGCTGCGTTTCCGAGACTTTCGGCTTCGGAAGCCAGTTTTACCGCAGTCCGCTCCGATAATTCCTTCACTGATTTCTGCTTTTCCAGATTTTCCGATGCGGCCCTGATTTCGGTATCCAGTTCAGATATCTGCCGTACGGTCTGCCTGTCCTGTTCTTCGAGGACAGATATTTCCTGCAGCAGGGCCTCAGTTTCCTTTTCCCTGCGTTCACAGTCTCTCCACATCCCGACCAGGTGTTCCAGAATCCCTTCCTGTCCAGGGTCCAGTTCCAGAACGGCGCATTTTTCCCCGGCAGATTTCCTGTATTCCTCCATTATTTTCACAGCCTCCGAAGCACGTCTGGAAGCTTCCGAGAGTCTGTCTTCCAGGGTCTTGAGCATGACTTTGGCTTCGTCATGTCCCCGGATCGCCTCACGAAACCTGTTTTCGGCTCCGGAATACCTGTCGCTGACAGGCTTCAGAAGGGTGTCAAATTCCGCATCAGACATGACTGACATCACTTTCTGGCCGCACACAGGGCAGATATCCCCGACACGTAGCCGGCTTCTGGCTATCCTGGCCCAGTCGTCAGCAGATTCCTTCATCTTTTCGTACAGTTCTCTGGCATCGGCAAATTCCTTTTCCGCCTTTTCTGCCAGCTCCTTCTTTTCCAGAAGCCGGGCTCCTGCATCCAGATATTGTTTTCTGATATTTTCCAGAGCCTCCTGCTCCGTCTTCTGTCTGGAAATCTCGTTGGACAGGGCCCTGACGGCGGTACCGGCCTCAGTGATAGAATTTTTTTCCTTTTCCAGCTTCACCTTTCCTTCCATGATTCCGTCCTTGTCCTTTTCCATAATGGCCTTTGCTGCAGCTTCGTGACGTTTCTGCAGCTCCGCCTTCGTTTCCTGGAGACGCGACAGGTGTCCTTCTTCTTCCTTTACCAGCCGTCCGTACATGGCTGTAGCAGCCTTTGTCTTTTCCAGAACAGCCTCGCGCTTCTTTTTTTTCGAAGAATATGACAAAGCCTGCATCAGGAAGGAGGTTATGCTCTTTACGGACATGTACATTTCTTCATTCGGACTGTCCTCTTCCAGCCTTTTCCTGAGTATTTCGGACGAGGCGGACATTCTGGCTGTTTCCCTGCGTCCTGATTCGGTGACAGCCGACAATATCCTGTAGTCTTCCGCATTCCTTTCCTTTTCTTCGAGGATTCCTGTCCTGTTTTTATACAGTTCCCCGAGATTTCTGACTATGGCTCTTTGGTCAGCTGTGGAGTCCCATTCCCTGCACAGTTTCACTGTCTCCACAAATTCCACGGAATTTACCTGTGCGGATGCCTTTTCCTTTTCTGCAGCCGCCTCTTCCAGACTTTTTTCCAGAGAAGCCGCACGATCGAGATACTGCAGCCTGATGTCTGCGGCCTTTTTCTCTTCCCTGGCTTTCTCCAGTCCGGAATCCAACTCAGCCCTTCGTTCAAGCAGCTCTCTTTTCCCTTCTTCCGACAGTTTCGTGATACCTCTGGCCTTCTGCTGCTGGAGAAGGAACTTTTCCTTTTCTTCCTTCATCCTGCATGCCACCTTCATTCCTATACGGGCGTATATATCCGTTCTTGTGAGCTTTTCCAGTATGTCGGCCTTTTCGTTTTCCGGACTTTTCAGGAATTTCGAAAATTCCCCCTGGGCCAGCATTGCGGTCCTGCAATACTGGTGGAAATTCATTCCTGCAGCCATTTCTATCCTGGCCTTGACTTCTTTCTTGGAGGAAAGGAAGTTGTCTTCCCATTCCAGAGTCCACGAGACCTCCTTCAGTTTCGCGTCAGCCTTCCCCCGGCTCCTGCCCGTACTCCATACTGCCTTGTATTCCAGGCCGTCATTGCCCGAAAACGTGAGTGTCACGGAGCCTTCGGCCGTCCCTTTCCTCAGAAACTGCCTTGTATCTCCTATGGTTATGCTTTCGCTTCCTGTCCTCTTGTCCGGAGGTATGGCATCATCCAGAATCTTTTCCGTTTTGGCAGAAGCGAGTCTGGGGGCATCATTGTACAGTGCCAGACAGATGGCATCGAGAATCGTGCTTTTCCCGGCTCCCGTCTCCCCGCAGATCAGGAAAATGGGTTCCCCTTCCAGCGGCGGCGCCGTGAAATCTATATCCGCATGTCCTATAGATGCAATATTCCTTATTTTCAATGTATGCAGTTCCATCCTTAGTCCTCCTTCATGTTTCTCTGCACTTCGCCTATGACTTCCGACAGCATGTCGGCCATACCCGAATCCAATTCTTTCCCGTACCTGTTCCTGAAATAGAGTCTGGCTACGTCCAGGGGTCCAGACGCCTTTATTTCTTCCGCCGTCAGGTCCCATGACTTCTCTGTCCCGCGCTCCTGTACCCTGGTGACCTTCATACTGCAGTACCTGCAGGCTTTCCCTTCCGCCGCCTTCATCGCCAGCATGGTGGCATTCTGCGGCAGAAAGTCATCTATGAGCACGTTCAGGCGTATGTAGGCCTGCCTGTCGTCCGGAAAACTTTCCAATGCTTCCAGCGCATCACTGAAAGGTACCGGATTTTCCGGAATGGTCAATACGGGAATCATGCACGGTACGGGGTCCTCCCTGACCGTGACTTTCCCGTCTTCTTCCATTTCCACGACTGAAATGCTGTGCCCGTAGTCTTCATCGAAACTCAGCGGGACAGGGGAGCCGCAGTATCTGGCTACAGGTTTTCCTTTCGTGAATATGCGCTTGCCCATGCCGTCGTCTTTTCCCTTTCTTCCCACGGTCTGCGGATGATGTATATGTCCGAGTGCCAGATATGCAAACCCGTCAGGAAAGATGCTGCAGGGGGTATAATCCAGTCCGCCGACAGAGTCCTGCTGTCCGCCGACAAAGTCCTCCTGCCCGCCGCCTGTACTGCCTGCAACCGCCAGATGTGCCATGAGCACCACCGGAAGCCCTTCGGTATTCTCTTCCATGACAGTGTCCAGCATCTTTCTGTAAAATGCCTCCTGCCGGGCATAGCCGGAATCCACGTTTTCGCAGGTTTCTCCCGAAACGGGATAGTTCTGCCTGTATATGTGCGGCAGCGCCACTATATATCCTGCTGTCTTTTCCAGCGATGAGGCGTGAGGCACCCTGATGACATGGTCTTTCCATGATATGCGTCCGGCCTTCCGGGACAGGCATCCCACGACTTTGACGCCTGCCATATCCCATAGTTCCTTGAACACTTCCAGTCTGGATCCGCTGTCGTGGTTTCCGGCGGTAATGACGACAGTCGTTCCGGGGCTGGCTTCTTTCAGTCCCAGTATGGCATCGGCATACATTTTCTGGCTTTGCGCCGAGGGCAGCGGATTATGGAAAATGTCGCCGCTGACGAGAAGCGCATCGGGCTTTTCCCTGGCAGTGATTCCGGCCAGCGTCCTGAAAAAGGCCAGATGTTCTTCCGTTCGCTCGTATTCATTGAAAATCTGGCCTATATGCCAGTCGCTTGTATGGATAATCTTCATCGTCGTTCCAGATTCAAAAGCAAATATACGCTGAAGCCGGGAGCAGAGCAAACTATGTTTGTCATGCCGGGGCGCCGCAGTATAAATGTCTCGTGACAAATATAAGCAACAATATGAATGCAAAGTTAACATTTGAATGTGCCAAACTACGGTACAATGGTATGAAAATTCCATTTATCAATACCGATATTTCCGGAATAGCTTAATTTTGCGCAGTTAATTATAATCGGTAATGAAAACGAAGGATTTATTCTGCATCATAATCGTGCTTATGGTTTCCGGCTCCTGCCGGGAGACCCAGGCCGAACCGGACATGCCTGAAGCACCTGACTATTCCGACACTTCCGCATGGTATATTGCCGGAGCGGAGGAAGATTGCGGCGCCGACGTATTCTATATTCTTCCTACATGCGTGTGGGACTGGACCGACAGTACGGGCAGGGTCTTGCATTTCGCTGATATCCGCAACCCCGGGCACATCGCTGCCATGTATCCGTCCAATGAACTGGCTGACAGTATATTCGGAAAATATGCGGACTTCTATTCCCCCTATTACAGACAGATTACCCTGGATTCCTGGAGCTCTGAAGAAATAGCGGAAGAGCGGTTCCCGTATGCGATGGCTGACGTGTACGAGGCTTTCGACTATTATATGGAACACTGGAATTCGGGACGGCCGTTTTTCATAGCAGGGTTCAGCCAGGGTGCGAAATGCGTCGTGGAACTCCTGAAGTCTCTGGACAGTGACGAAATTTCACGTCTGGTCGCAGCCTATGTCATAGGATACAAGGTTACGGACGAGGATCTGGAGAACGGAAATATTGTGCCGGCAAGATGCGCCGACGATACCGGAGTGACCGTATGCTACAATTCCGTTTCCTCCACTGACGCCGTCAAACCGGAAATATCCTCTTCGGCGATATGTATAAATCCCGTGAACTGGTCCTGCGACCCCGGTCCGGCCGTGATGCAGGACAGCGTCACCGTATCGGCAGATCCGGAATGCCATGTATTGCTTCTTGAAGGTCTGGATGACGACCGTTATTACAGGCCGTCCCTTTCCGCCTTCTTTCCGAAAGGGAACTATCATCTTCAGGAACTTGTTTTCTATCAGGATTACCTCAGGGAGAATGTCAGGACGAGGATAAGGGCGTATTCGGGCGGGCACTGAACCCCGGAGGCGCATCATGTTTTCCTTCAGGGACGAAAAAATTTCAGGATTTGAAAATATCGCTTATTTTTGCGCCCCGAAATTGCAAAAGGAGTTTTGACATGTTGACGCTTATTTCACAGATGACCTCGCTTTTCATCCTAATACCTGTCTCTTATACACATCTCCGAGCCCAC
>DVIP01000117.1 GCA_018711225.1 Candidatus Cryptobacteroides intestinipullorum
GTTCGAAGCCGCATCCAGTTCGTGAATGCAATATGAACGGCCTTCGGCGAATGAAAGACAGGACTCGCATTTCCCGCAAGGCTCCATGTCCGGACCCGGATCGGCGCAGTTTATCGTCTTCGCGAAAATCCTGGCGGTACTGGTCTTGCCGACTCCACGGGGACCGCAGAACAGATATGCATGGGCCAGCTGTCCCCTCTTGATGGAATTCTTAAGGGTTCTGGCTATGTTCTCCTGTCCCACAAGCGTATCGAAACTGTCAGGACGGTATTTTCTGGCTGATACTATATAATCCGACATATATTGTCCCTCATGAAATCTGAAAATTCCGGCATGGCGGAATCCCCTGCAGATTAATGTTAATCATACAAAAATAGCGATTATTTTGTAAATTTGTGGTCGGAAAAACGAAATTGGGGTGAAATTTTTGCACCCGGTCATTTCAAAACTGATATTATGAAAAGATTTTTTTTGCTTGTCCTGGCTGTCGTCATGCCGCTTGTCATGTCGGCACAGGCCCAGATCAATACCAAGAAGGAAAAAATAGAAGACTTCACCGAAAAGACCATAAAAGTGGTAATGACGGGGAATATCTTCTTCGACCAGTCGTTCAAGGACGAAATCATAAGCAGATGGAGGATATCGCCTTTCGAATTCTGTACGATGGAGGAATTCGATTCGCTGAAGACGGATTCCGGCTATTATTTCCTGCTGCTCGTGAAAAGCCGGTTCAGAAAGGAATCCAGACCGGGGATGGACATGCTGACCGTCGTCAAGGGCGGTGAGGCGGCTGAAAAGGGACTCAGCAAGATGCTGGATGTCGTGACCGTACCGCTGATGTCATCAGAGAACCCTTCAGGGAGGGAGTTCATTTTCCTTCCTGCTCTTCTGGACATTATCCAGGACCATATAATGAAATCCATGGAGACGGATGTGGCAGGCTATTCCGGACTTTCAAATTCGAACATGAACCTTCTGTCTGCCGGAACCAAGGACATCATCATAGCGGAAGACGATCTCTCGGCCGAAGTCACGCCCGAACTTGTAAAGGAATTTGCCGCCATGGACATTATGGTCACAGACACCGATACGGCGGACGAAATGATGATGGAACACACTCCGAATGCCCTGGTAAGTTTCACCGTATATCCTTCCGACCAGGCGGCGGGCTCGTTCTGCTACAAGATGCTGATAGATGCGCAGACACACAAGCTGTACTATTTCAGACGGCACAAGATTTCCAGGAAATTCGGCCCCGGATTCCTGATAGAAGACCTGGACAGGATAGCGGAAAGATAAAAGGGAGGACTGAGGCGATATGTTATACGGAAAAACCGGTCGCGGGCTCCGGTACGCAGTGAAAAGGTCCGGGTCAGCAGTCGCATACTGTGCCCTGAGCATCAAATGCGGGACGCGCGATGAAGCAGGATACAACAGCGGAATAGCGCATTTCACGGAGCATACCATATTCAAGGGTACGGCGAAGAAAAGCGCCTCCGTGATAAACGGATATCTGGACAGGCTCGGAGGGGAACTCAACGCATACACTACCAAGGAAGAAATAGTGCTCCACGCTACAGTGCTCAGGGAAGACCTGCCCAAGGCAGCCAACCTTCTGTTCGAACTGGCGACCTCCGCCACATTTCCGGAAAACGAGATAAACATCGAGAAAGGCGTGGTGACGGACGAGATAAATTCCTACAAGGATTCCCCGTCAGAGGACATCTACGACAAGTTCGAGGAAATGCTTTTCGAAGGCCACCCGCTTTCGTCTCCGATTCTGGGGACGGCCGCATCTGTCAAGAAAATCAGGAGAAGCGAACTTCTGGACTTCACGAGCAGGAAGTTCGTCCCGGAAAGGATGGCGTTCAGCATCGTGGCGGACATCGACGAGAAGAAAATGGAGAAATTCGTGTCTTCCCTGGCCTCCAGATGGTTTCCAGGAGATGATGGGACCTGCACGGATTCTGCCGGGGAAGGGACTGACGGTTACGCGCCTGCATCCGCACCGGAATACAGGAAGCCTGACCCGGTAATATTCGACAAAACCGTCAACAAGAAAAACCATCAGGTAAACTGCGTGACAGGTCATCTGGCCCCTTCGCTATATGAAGAAAAAGAAAGGATTGCCACCATCATCATGTGCAATATCCTGGGAGGTCCGGCCAACAACTCCATCCTGAATTACAAGCTGAGGGAAAAGAACGGATGGGTCTATTGGGTGGAATGCAACTATACGCAATATTCCGACTGCGGCATCGTGGCTGTCTGTCTGGGATGTGACAAGGACAATCTGGACAAATGCACCAAAGCCATCGGAAAGGAAATCAGGAAACTGCAGTCGGAGCTGCTGTCTCCTTCCAGGCTCGCTGCGGCCAAGAAACAGTTCCTGGGTCAGATGGCAATCAGTTCCGACAACGGGGAGACCCAGTGTCTGGCCATGGGCAAGAGTCTGTTGGCATACGGACAGGTGATGTCCGACGAGTCCACCAGAGAAAAGATAGAGGCCGTAAGCGCGGAAGACATAAGAGAGGCGGCAAGGAATGTTTTCGATGAAAACCATCTGTGCAGGCTCGTATTCCTTTGACGGTCCTGCGTAGCTTTTCAATGGAAATATGGCGGACTATCTCATCAGAGCGGTAAAAAGATAAAGATATTCGACATGGACGATTTCTACAGATATTTGGCAGAACATTCCACACCCCAGGCCGAAGCGCTGGAATGGGTTGAAAGGCAGACTCATCTCAGGACCAACCACGCCAGAATGCTTACCGGCCCCGTCCAGGGGCGATTCATAAAGATGCTGGCCGAGGCCATTGCCCCTGCCAATATCCTCGAAATAGGGACATTTACCGGATATTCGGCGATTTGTCTGGCAATGGCGCTGAAGGAGGGAGGACATCTTGATACGCTGGAAATCAACGACGAACTGGAGGATCTCATTCTGGAAGGGTTCTCAAGGGCCGGTGTATCGGAAAAAGTCAGCCTGATGATCGGGGATGCGAAAGACAGCCTGTCAGCATTGCGCAGGGAAATTCTCGAAGACGGGACCAGGCCGCACTACGATCTGGTGTATATTGACGCGAACAAGAGGGAATATCCGGAGTATTACAGGCTTGTATTCGATATTGTCAGAAAGGGCGGCTATATACTTGCAGACAATGTGTTGTGGGACGGGAAGGTTTGGCAGAATCCCATGCCGCAGGACAGGCAGACGCTCGGCATAGCGGAGTTCAATGATACCGTAGCGCACGATCCCCGTGTGGAATCCGTCATCATCCCTGTCAGGGACGGTCTGAATCTCATCAGGAAACTGTAAGGCCCTGGGGTAGAAACCTTCTGGGAATCATTGCGTTACGAAAACTCTCCAGCTGCCCGCCTTCTCTCCCCGTTCCACATATTTTCTGGAAATCAGATGATCCAGAAGTTTTTGGACAGAAGTTACACTGATACCGGTTATATCCTTCATGTCCGAAAGTGTCAAGACCGGCAAAGTCCGCATGGCATTCAATATTTTTGTATAATTAGGCGTCCTGAATGCAATCCGCTCCCCGTCATACCACCACACATTTTCATTTCTCTCACTTACGAACAAGACATCATTATAAATTTCCTCCGCTACCAAAGCATTGAAATATTTCATGAAAGGACGTATATCCCGGATATCCGCACAGGCACCGTCGGCAGGTACGGGACCTACTTCAAGATCAGTCTGGTGCAAAGCTTCCAGATATTCGTTTTTTTTGCGACTGCGCACGACAACCATCGGATAGCCGTGACGGGCCAGGATGTAGTTCATCATCAGCCTGGCAATACGCCCGTTACCATCCTCGAACGGATGTATGCGGATATACCGGTAATGAAAGAGTGCGGCCAGTTCTACCGGTGACAGCTTTCCATCTTGTTCCGCCGCATTATACCAGTCCACCAAATCATTCATCAGTCCGGGAGTTTCTTCTGGAGAGGCATAGTCGAATCTGTCGCCATATCGTGTAATTACACTGTTCGGACGTGTCTTGTACTGTCCGGCATGAATCACATAACTTGTCGGTATTCCTCCCGGCAAGTTACCGTACACAGTATAATCTTCGCGCAGTAAGGTCTTGTGCAGCGTCCGGATAAAACTCTGCGACAGGGGTTTCCTTTTCTGCATGGCTTCGTCGCTCATCATACGCAGCCCGACATTGCTAGCTGTCATTTCCTGCACATCGCGCACATCAGCTTCTCCTATCACCTTGCCGAAAAGCAACAGTATTTCCGTCTGACCGTAAGTCAACGTATTGCCCTCGATATGGTTGCTGTTGTAATTGAAATCCACGACGAAACGGCGGGCAAGCCTTTCCCTGTCTTTTTCCGACAAAGGCTGCAAATTCCGCCATGCGGCCAAAGCCTTCTCTATATTAAGATATCTCATACGGCCTGACAATTATCACCGACAGCGCAAAAATACAAAAAAGGTTATACCGATACAACCTTTCAAATCATTTTCCGGACAGTTTTCAAAAAAGACATCGGCATTTCAAGAAGAAAAGCCAGTCCGCAGATTTGCAATCTGCCGGTACATTTGCAGTCAACAGAAATTATTTTGACAATCAAGGGCCTGTATCTGCCATGACGTCAGCCGCGGGTGATGCGGGCGCCGAGGGCGTTCAGGCGGAGGTCGATGTCTTCGTAACCGCGGTCTATCTGCTCGATGTTGCCGATGACACTCGTACCCTTGGCGGACATGGCCGCAATCAGAAGTGCGATACCGGCACGTATGTCAGGCGAAAGCATATTGTTCGCACGCAACTGGAACTTGTGGTCATGTCCTATGACTACCGCCCTGTGAGGGTCACACAGGAGAATCTGCGCCCCCATGTCTATCAGGTGGTCTACGAAGAAAAGCCTGCTTTCGAACATCTTCTGGTGTATCAGCACGCTTCCCCTGCACTGGGTAGCCACCACCAGCATGACACTGAGCAGGTCAGGAGTCAGACCGGGCCACGGAGCATCCGCTATCGTCATGATGGAACCGTCCAGGAAGGACTCTATCACATAACTCTCCTGCTCCGGCACGAAAATGTCATCGCCCCGCTGCTCCAGATTTATCCCCAGCCTGCGGAAAGACTCCGGAATAATGCCCAGATTCTTCCATGAGACATTCCTGATAGTAAGGGAACTTCTGTTCATGGCGGCCATGCCTATGAAACTTCCTACCTCTATCATGTCCGGCAGAATAGTATGCTCCGCTCCATGCAGGGATTCCACGCCCGTGACGGTGAGAAGATTCGACCCGATACCGTCGATCCTGGCCCCCATACGGACGAGCATCCTGCTGAGCTGCTGGATATAAGGTTCGCAGGCGGCATTGTATATGACGGTCGTACCTTCGGCAAGCACCGCTGCCATGAGGATGTTGGCCGTACCAGTCACCGAAGCTTCATCCAGAAGCATATAACTGCCTTTCAGCCGCGTTCCCGCCGGAATGTGGAGATAATATGCCTTCTTCTGCTGGTCATAATGGATGGATGCACCGAGATTCAGCATGCCGGTTATATGGGTGTCCACCCTGCGCCGTCCGATCTTGTCGCCTCCCGGCTTCGGGAAATACGCCTGTCCGAATCTGGCAAGCAGAGGGCCTGCGAGCATCACCGAACCGCGAAGGGCGGCACATTTCCGCACAAACTCCGCACTCTCCACGTAAGAAGTGTCTATATTGTCAGCCTTGAAAGTGTAGGTTCCCTTTTCCAGTCTTGAAACCTTCACCCCCATGCCCTCAAGCAAAAGGATAAGGTTCCTGACATCCAGTATCTCCGGGATATTGGAAACAGTCACTTCCTCTTCCGTCAGGAGAACGGCGCATATCACTTCCAGGGCCTCGTTCTTGGCGCCCTGCGGCCTTATTGTTCCGGACAGTCTGTGACCGCCCTCGATAATGAACGAACTCATAATATTTGCTTTTCCGGACCGATATGTTCCACTTCCGGCTCCAGTACAATCCCGAAAATATCCGAGACGGAAGCCGTTATCTTTTTTTCCAGTGCAATGATTTCCTCCGGAGAGGCTTTCCCGGTCAGATTCACCAGGACAAGAGGCTGTCTCTCATACACGCCGGCATTGCCCTCCCTGTAGCCTTTCCAGCCGCAATTCTCTATGAGCCAGGCAGCAGGGATTTTCACGAATCCGGAACCGGCATCGAAATGAGGCATATTGTAGTCCGGGCCGTACTTGGACAGGGCATAATTCTCCACTTTTGCATATACGGACCTGGGAACTACGGGATTCTTGAAAAAACTGCCCGCATTCCCGGTCACGGCCGGATCCGGGAGTTTGGAATTTCTGATTTCCAGTATGACATTCCTGACAGACAAAGGAGAAATACCCGTCTCCGGGGCATCGGCCGACGCCTTCTCCACCGCAGCCCTCACATGTCCGTATTCCAGTCTGGGACCGGCATCACGGCTCACCTCCAGGACGACAGAAGTGACTATGTACCGGCCTTTCGCCCCCTGCTTGAACATGGAATCACGGTAGCCGTAGCGGCAATCCTCCTTTCTGATGGTCTTAATGGAACATGTCACGACATCCAGACAGCGGATTTCCCTGACAATATCCTGAAATTCCACTCCGTATGCCCCTATATTCTGCACTGCAGCCGCACCCGCCTCTCCAGGGATTCCGGAAAGGTTCTCAGTCCCCCACAATCCTTTCTCCGCGCACCATTTGCAGACATCATCCCACAGGGTACCGGCCCCGACAACGACCGGCACCCTGCCGTCCTGTCCGGGCAATTCCCTGATGTACCTTATGCCGGAATGGAAGACAGTTCCGGGGAAATCCCCGGTAAAGAGCAGATTGCTCCCCCCGCCTATATGCAGAAACGGCTTAGGCAGACCGGACTGTTTCCCGGACGAGAAAAAGCCTGCGAGCTCTTCCTCGCTTTCATATCCGACAAAACACGCGCAGGACACATCCATTCCGAATGTGTTGCGGTCCTTGAGGCTGTAATGGTGCAGGATTTCCATATTATCCTATTTCAGAACCGTTGTCGAGAGTCTCTTCCGGGGTGATGAAACGCATTTTGCCGTCAGGCTGTCTGGCCATGAGAATCATGCCCTTGGACTCGATGCCGCGGATTTTGCGGGGCTGGAGATTGGCCAGGATGCAAATCTGCCTGCCGAGCATCTGCTCAGGAGTGTAATATTCGGCTATGCCTGAAACTATGGTCCTGCGGTCGATGCCGGTATCTATCGTCAGTTTCAACAGCTTGTCCGTCTTCGGCACACGCTCCGCCTCAAGCACTGTAGCAGTCCTGATGTCCATCTTTTCAAACTCATCGAAGGTGCATTCAGCTTTCTGCGGGGCAGCCTGCACGGGAGCGGCTGCAGCTTTGGCAGCGGCCTCCTTTGCAGCTTTCTTTTCTTCGAGCTTGTGTACCTGGCATTCCACTACGCTGTCCTCAATCTTGCTGAACAGGAGTACGGCTTCTCCGAGCTGATGTCCCTCAGGCAAGATATTGTCTTTTCCGAGACTGTCCCACGAGAGGGTGACGGCACAAGCGTCTCCGCCGGCATCCGCACCGGACGGAACAGTATGCAGGGCTGCAGCCTCGCCTTCCCTGAACAGGTTTTCGCTGCTGCTTCCGGACTCCCCTGCCCTGTGGTCCGTGCCGGCATAAATCCCCACATTCAATATGTTCCTGAGCTTCCCGGCAGAGAAAGGCAGGAACGGCTCGAACACTACAGCAAGGTCGGCGCATATCTGCAGCGACACGTTCAGGATGGAAGCGGCCCTGTCCATATCGGTCTTGGCTACCTTCCACGGCTCGGTATCGGTCAGATACTTGTTCCCGAGACGGGCGATGTTCATGGCTTCCTTCAGAGCTTCGCGGAACTTGTAGTTCATTATATTGTCCTCCACGGACTTTTTCAGAGCCGGAATCTGTCCGAGAATCTCGGCATCCGCCGGCTCCGGTTTCGGATTGCCCGGTACCTTGCCTCCGAAATACTTGTGCGTCAGCACTACGGCGCGGTTCACGAAATTGCCGAATATGGCGACGAGCTCGTTGTTGTTGCGCGCCTGGAAATCCTTCCACGTATAGTCATTGTCCTTGGTCTCAGGAGCATTGGCACAGAGGACATATCTCAGCACGTCCTCCTGCCCCGGAAATTCCTCCAGATACTCGTTCAGCCATACGGCCCAGTCCCTGGTCGTGGATATCTTGTCGCCTTCGAGATTCAGGAACTCATTGGCAGGGACATTGTCCGGAAGGATATATTGGCCGTAGGCTTTCAGCATGGACGGGAATACGATGCAGTGGAAGACGATATTGTCCTTTCCTATAAAATGCACCAGCTTGGTGTCCTGCGATTTCCACCATTTTTCCCAGCTTTCCGGCAGAAGCTCCATGGTGTTCGAAATATAGCCTATAGGAGCGTCGAACCAGACATAAAGCACCTTTCCGTCAGCACCTTCCACCGGCACAGGCACGCCCCAGTCGAGATCCCGGCTCACGGCACGCGGCTGCAGTCCGGCATCAAGCCACGACTTGCACTGTCCGTAGACGTTCGTCTTCCACTCCTTGTGGTTTTCGAGAATCCATTCCCTGAGCCACGGTTCATACTGGTCCAGCGGAAGATACCAGTGCTTCGTCTTTTTCTTTACGAGCTTGCCTCCGCTAAGCGCGGACCTCGGATTTATCAGTTCCTCAGGACTGAGCGTACTTCCGCATTTCTCGCACTGGTCGCCGTAAGCGCCTTCGTTCCCGCATTTAGGGCACGTCCCCACGATATAGCGGTCAGCCAGGAATGTCTTCGCTTCCTCGTCATAATACTGCTCGCTCTCCTTCTCCATGAACTTGCCTTCGTCATACAGCTTGCGGAAAAATTCGGACGCATTCCTGTGATGCACTCCGGAAGTGGTTCTGGAATATATGTCGAAATTGATTCCCAGTCCGGCAAATGACTTTTTGATGATATTGTGGTACTTGTCCACCACATCCTGCGGCGAGCATCCCTGTTTCTTCGCCTTGATGGTTATAGGCACCCCGTGCTCGTCCGAGCCGCAGATGAAGAGGACATCCTCTCCCTTCATTCTCAGATATCTGACATAGATGTCCGCCGGCACATACACTCCGGCCAGATGTCCTATGTGCACAGGTCCGTTCGCATACGGAAGCGCACAAGTCACCAGTGTTCTCTTATAATCGTTGCTCATATCAGCTTGTATTTGTTCTGTCAAATCGTCCGGTGCGGTTCAGACCCGCCCCAGTTTGTTGTTTATCGTCGCACGCGCCTTGTTCATGGCATTCATCCTGGAGAGGATGCGTGTCTGCTCTTCAGGGTCCGATGCCGCGGCGAGACTCCGGGAAAGCTCCCTGTACATCTTGTCCAGTCTCTTCACCTGATAGGCCAGAAGCGATTTCGGCACAAAGATAATCAATTGTGTGGCAACAGATGTCAGGGCACGGCGATAATTCTCGACCGTAAGCATATATTTGTCCACCAGTATGTCCCGGGCCACTGCAGCCACTTCCGGATCCTCACTGTTCATGATTCTGGACTGTATCTGCGTCTGTGTGAGTTCTTCATCATACATGGAGAAATACAGTTCGTAGACTTTCCTGTACGGGGTATTCGAAAAGGACACGTCATCGGCGGAAAGGGAATTGTCTATGAACTCCGCCACAGTATCCGGCCTGTCGTCCGGAATATAGAACTCCGAATCCCTGTCAAATTCCAGAGGCTCCTGCCCGTGCTCCAGGATAAAGCCGAGCAATTCCTTCTCGCATGGGGCAAGCAACGGATCCTCCAGCCTGACCGATTCCTGTCCGGACGGCGGCACGGGCGATATTGATCCGACGGGCCTTCCTTCCTGGCCGGGTCCGCCATGAGTCTGACCGTCTCCCTGTACCTGGCCGTCCTGCTCCAGTCCGGATGCAAGTTCCTCCCTCCTTCTCCTGGTTTCCTCCTGCCTTTTTTCTTCGGCAAGCATGTCCTCCCGGCTGCGTCTGATCCTTTCGAACAGTATTCTGGCCTCGATGCCGAACTTCGTGCTGCAGGAATCCGCATAGACGGAGCGTTTCACGGGATCGGGTATCATAGCTATGGTGTCGGCGATGTCATTTATGAGATTCGCCTTTTTCAGAGGGTCGTCACCGGCCTCCGACAGCAATATATCCGACTTGAACCCGATGAAATCCTGTTCATGCGCATCCAGAAACGACTGCACCTCTTCCAGTGTGTGTTTCCGGGAGAAGGAATCGGGGTCGTCACCGTCAGGAAGCAGCACCACCTTCACGTTCAGACCTTCCTTCAGCACCAGGCCAATACCCCTGAGGGCGGCCTTTATGCCTGCACTGTCCCCGTCGTAGATAATAGTCACATTCTGGGAATATTTCCTGATCAGGCGTATCTGCTCGACAGTCAGGGAAGTGCCGCTCGAAGCCACTATGTTCCTGATTCCCAGCTGATACATGGATATGACATCGAAATATCCCTCCACAAGAATACATTTGTCCTGACGGACAATCTCGTTTCTCGCAAGCCAGATTCCGTACAATGACCGGCTCTTCACGTAGATTTCAGTCTCCGGGGAATTTACATACTTGGCTACAGCCTTGTCAGACCTCAGCGTCCTGCCCCCGAAAGCTATTATCCTTCCCGAAGGGGAATGCACCGGAAACATGGCCCTGTCATAGAACCGGTCCACGACATTCCCGTCATCCCTCCTGTAGCAGAGACCGGTATCTATCAGAAATTCTTCCTTATATCCGGCCTTCCGCGCAGCCTCCAAGAGTGACGTCCTCGCGACAGGAGCCCATCCCAGCCCGAATTTCTCGATAGTACTGTCCTCCAGGCCCCTGGTCTTGAAATACGCATATCCGACGCGCCCCGTCTCCGATTTCAGGCAATCCCGGAAAAATTTTCCGGCAAAATCCATCACCAGGAAAAGGCTTTCGCTGCGCTGCCTGTTCGCTATTTCCTCTGCGGTTTCTTCCTTTTCGACTACTTCGATATGATATTTGCGGGCAAGGTATTTCAGGGCCTCAACGTATGTAAGCCCCTCATGCTCCATCACGAACCCTACCGCCGTACCGGACTTTCCGCAGCCGAAACACTTGAATATGCCTTTCGCCGGAGATACATAAAAAGACGGGGTCTTCTCATTGTGAAACGGGCAGCAGGCAATGAAGTTAGCGCCCCGTCTCTTCAGGGAGACGAAGTCGCCGACCACATCTTCTATCTGTGCGGAATCCAGTATTTTATCGACAGTCTCCCGCGGGATCATCGCTGCTCCTTGTCCTGTCCGGCCTTTTCGAATTCGGCATCCTTCACTTCGGAATAGTCGATGCCGGAATCCTTGCCACGGTCTTTGCCGGCAGATGAAGACGGGAACTTGATATCATATTCATGTATGGCCCGTGACATCTTCCATGAAGCGAACAGTTCCGAAATCCCATAGACCAGAATCGCGATACCGGCCACGAGGGTCATGGTAGCCGCAGCGTCGAACGGCTTGAAAAGCAGGAGTACGCCGCCGCCGGCACAGATGACCGGAAGCAGGAATGACCAGGCAGTCACCGGAACGAAAGCGGAAGCGCTTATCATGGCTGCAATCTGGAATATTCCGAAAACAAGCAGGGCCACGCCTATCACTATGATGACGAAACTTGCGACCACATCAGGGAACATGAAGATAAGGACACCGAGCACGATATCCACCACAGTATTGAAAATCAGCAGGCCGAGACCTCCGTTCCGTCTGTTGGCCACCCCGTATACAAGAGAGACGATACCGGAAGCTATCAGAATGGCCGCCATGACCTTGACCAGGAACATGAGAGATGTACCCGGCTTTATCACCATGATACAGCCTATGATGACAGCAATAGCAGCCCTTATCCAGCCGCTGAACCTGTTTCTGAAACCGAAAGTAATCATAATTTCTGAATTTTTACGCCTGCGGGAATACCGCCGCACAGGCCGGAAACTTTAAAACCGGCTGTGTCAAAATGCAAATCCTGCGACACAACCATCAAGGCGGGTCAGAATGGTTGACACACCGTCTGCAAAAATATAAATAATTTTGTTAATTTCGCAGCCGTTGCCGCCGAACATGGAGTCGGACCGGAATTTCGGAGAAACAGTAATATCAACACACAATAATGAAGGCAGATATCGAAATTGCAAGAAGTATCAGGATGAAAAGGATCACCGGAGTAGCTGCCGGGATCGGAATCCCTGAAGACGGAATCGAACAGTACGGGCACTATATGGCGAAAATACCCGTGGAACTGATAAATGAAGAGAAAATCAGGAAGAGCAATCTTATCCTGGTGACAGCGATTACTGCCACCAAGGCCGGAATCGGCAAGACCACGGCTTCCATCGGACTGGCCCTCGGACTGAACAGGATAGGGAAAAAGGCCATTGTGGCCCTGCGCGAGCCTTCACTCGGCCCGTGCTTCGGAATGAAAGGCGGAGCCGCCGGCGGCGGATATGCCCAGGTGCTTCCCATGGAGAAGATAAATCTGCACTTCACGGGAGACTTCCACGCCGTGACATCGGTGCACAACATGATAGCGGCGCTTCTGGACAACTACCTGTACCAGCATCAGGCCGAAGGGTTCGCCCTGAAGGAGATAGTGTGGAAAAGGGTGCTTGACGTGAACGACAGGTCCCTGAGGAATATCGTGACCGGGCTGGGCCCCAGAACGAACGGGCTGCCGCAGGAATCCGGGTTCGACATCACTCCGGCGTCCGAAATCATGGCCATACTGTGTCTCGCGAAGGATCTGGATGATGTGAAAAGGAGGATAGGCAACATAACTCTCGGTTACAGGTTCGACGGTACTCCGTTCACGGTGAATGACATGGGAGTGGCGGGGGCGATGGCTGCCCTGATGGCGGATGCCATCAAGCCGAATCTCGTGCAGACCACGGAGGGGTCGGCAGCCATCGTCCACGGAGGACCGTTCGCGAACATCGCCCACGGATGCAACTCCGTACTGGCGACCAAGGAAGCCATGACATTCGGAGACTATGTCATCACCGAGGCAGGCTTCGGGGCAGACCTCGGAGCGGAAAAATTCTTCAACATAAAATGCAGGAAAAGCGGACTGTGCCCGAAACTGACCATTATCGTGGCTACCCTGCAGGGTCTCAAGATGCACGGCGACGTTCCTCTGGAGAAAATCAAGGAGCCTGATGCCGAAGGAGTGCGCAAGGGGTTCGCGAACCTCGACAGACACATCAGAAACATGAAGAGTTTCGGGCAGACAGTCATGGTATGTTTCAACAAGTTCGCATCGGACACCGAAGAAGAAATCAGGATGGTGGAAGAGCACTGCCGTGAAAACGGGGTCTACTTCGCCGTCAATGACGCATACGCCCGCGGAGGCGAAGGTGCCGTGGATCTGGCTGGGAAAGTGGCGGATATCATCGAGAAAGACCCATCCGGACCGCTTGTCTTCACTTATCC